>NZ_JAMXFI010000090.1:0-2576 GCF_025460875.1 Microvirga yunnanensis | reverse complement strand
CCAGGAGACGTGGTTCGACAGGACGATGGTCGGCGCATCGGTCGGCGGCGTTCCCCGCTCGATGACGCGCACGTTGAAGATCTTCAACAGTGCCCGGTGAAACCACACCGGCAGCCGGTGCAGCATCGACGACCATCCGAAGCGCAGAGCCAGCATCTGCCAGGGTACGAGCACGAGGCTGCACAGGCCGAGCAGCAGGAGCCTGAAGACGACGCCGGGTTTCGTCACGCATCGTCCTTGTCGAGCGGCACCGCATAGAGCTCGAGCCGGTGATAGACGACCCTGTAGCCGAGCCGCTTGGCGATCTCGTTCTGCAGCGCCTCGATCTCCTCCGAGCGGAACTCGATCACGTCGCCGGTCTCGAGATTGATGAGGTGATCGTGGTGCTCCCGCGCGGCCTGCTCGTAGCGCGAGCGTCCGTCGCGGAAATCGAGCCGCTCGAGAATGCCCTCCGTCTCGAAGAGTTTCACCGTACGGTAGACCGTGGACAGGGAGATGCGGTCGTCCACCTCGGCGGCGCGCCGGTGCAGCTCCACCACGTCCGGGTGGTCGGCGGCCGAATCGAGGATCTGCGCGATGATCCGGCGCTGGCCGGTCATCCGCAGGCCCTTGTCGCGGCAGGCACGCTCGATGGCGTCCGACCGGCGCGTTTTGGCGGATGTGCTGTTGCGTGTGACCAAGGCTCGAGTGACTCCTTGCGGAGGCTTATAAGCGAGGGACGCGAAGCGGGCTATAGGTCCAGGGCCATGGTGAGCGCGGCCACCCTCGTTCCATCGGCCTTCTGATAATAGCCGTCCCGCCGTCCGATGTCTCGAAAGCCCAGGCGACGGTAGGCGGCCAGGGCCGGCGCGTTGCCGTCCTCGACCTCCAGATGCACGCGGGCCACGCCCCGGCGCGCGAGCTCGTCGAGGTGGCGGGAGAGGAGCGGGCGGGCGTGGCCCTTGCCGCGCGCCTCCGCGGCGATCGCCACCGTGATGATCTCCGCCTCGTCGAGCACGATCCGCGACAGGGTGAAGCCCACCGGTTTGGCCGTGCGCCCGAGGAAGAGGCCGTCCGCCACGACTCCGCGCTCACCGAGCAGGCGCTCGAAATCGAGCGTGCTCCAGCCGCGGGCGAAGGCCGAGGCGTGGATCGCCGCCAGACGGGCGGCCGCCTCGGTCCCGACGGGTTCGATGCGCGGGGCCGGTGGATGGATGAAGCGGTCGAGAATGCTCATCGCGAGAATTCTCACTGTCTCGCGATACGGGCCCCGTCCTGCGGCTTGGCGTCGGGCTCGCGCAGGTAGAGGGGCTTGGGCAGGGCCTGGTTCGGGTCGGCCAGCGCGCCGAGGCGGGCCACCCAGGCGATGTCGGGAAAGCCCGCGATGTCGTTGATATGCGCCTCGACTCCCTGGGCGCGGGCTTCGGCCGCCAGCATGGCCGATGCGGAACCGGCGACCAGGATCGGGCCGGATCCGAGCAGCCGGATCGCATCGCGGTAGGTCATGAGGCCCGGCGGGATGATCGTACGCCCGCCCGGGGCGATCGCCTGGATGTAGATGTGGCCGTGCTTGGCGTCGATCGCCGCGGTGAAGAGCCCGCGCCGGTCGCCCACCATCAGGGGCGCCAGGAAGGCCGACAGGGTCGCGACCCCCACGGCGGGAATGCCGGCCGCCAGGCCGATGCCGCGGGCGGCCGCGATGCCGACCCGAAGGCCCGTATAGCTGCCGGGCCCGACCGTGACGGCGACCCGGTCCAAGCTTTCGAAGCCGCCCTCGACCTGGGCCGAGAGCCGGTCGAGCAGCGGCATCAGGGCCTCGGCATGGCCGCGGTCCATGGGGATGGTCTCGGCGGCCAGCGGCACGAGTTGCCCGGCTTCCACGATGCAGGCCGAGCAGGCGCCGAGGGCGGTATCGATAGCAAGGACGCGCAACTTTCGTCTCCGTCAGGTCTGCGCCATTCTTTAGAGCATCGGACGGAAAAGTGGATCCGGTTTTCCGTGTTGACCGATGCTCTCGTTCAAGAAGAAAGCATCGGATTGATCCCAAAAGTGCAAGTCCACTTTTGGGTCCGATGCTTTAGAGCATGAGTCGGAGAGGAGGGAACCCGGTTTCTTGCCAGTTTATCGCCGTTGCGCATCACGCGATGGCGCAGAACTCCTCGAAGACGGAGCGGCCGGGCGAGGAATTGGCGCTCGTCGGGCCGAGCTTCGCGAGATCGGCGACCGCACGCAGGGTCTCGTCCGGGATCGAACGGTCCTGCCACCAGCGATGGGTGCGGGCGTGGCGGAAGAGCCGGTCGAGAGCGGGATCGGGCAGGGCGGGCAACGGGAGGCTTCAAAGAAAAAGCGCGGCCAGGGCAGCCGCGCTTCGAGAGCTGAATTCCGAAGGTCCGATCAGACGGCCTGCACCTCGCGCACGTCCGGCAGGAAGTGGCGCAGCAGGTTCTGGATGCCGTGGCGCAGGGTGGCGGTCGAGGACGGGCAGCCCGAGCAGGCGCCCTTCATGACGAGGTAAACGGTGCCGTCCTTGAAGCCCCGGAAGGTGATGTCGCCGCCGTCGCCCGCCACCGCCGGGCGGATGCGGGTCTCGAGCAGCT
>NZ_JAMXFI010000009.1:53745-128577 GCF_025460875.1 Microvirga yunnanensis | reverse complement strand
TACCGGCCGTTCGGCGCATGCTGCTTGATCACATCACGCACGCCATGCGCCTGCGATGTCCCTTCTGCCGCGCCCGCTTCACTCTTGGATCACTGATGAAAGTGCCAATGTAGTGCTAGCACGTGTTCGGCTCCAAACTGCCGGACGGACTTCAGCAGAATTCCACAGACCTCGGCTGGTGCTCTCGCGCGGTCGAGGCTGCGGATGGCTTCTATTGTTCTCTGGAACGCTCTGGATGACATACGATTTTGCCCCCAGATCAGAATGTTATGACGTCATTCAACCGTCAACGTTACCAATCTGATACCAGATGCTCTCCGGCTCTCGCGACGGGCGAGACACAGGCTTCGCAGGAGCTTGCCCCATTAGGCTCCTGCTCCCGGTCACGAACCCTGTCCGAAAGTGCAGTTTCTTTAACGCTCCAGCTTTGCAATACTTGCCTGAGGAAACGCCCAGATCCTCTGTTCACAGGCGTTCCGACCAAAATGACTGAAGGAAAACCTTCGGCATATGGGGGAAATCATGAAGAACGCGGCCGATGCGCCCGGCGTCGTTGATCCATACGCAACGCTTGAGAAAATCCTCAAGGTGATTGGTCGATCCTGGTTGAGCGAAGAGTGGCGACTTGAAGACATTCGCCTCCTTGCTCAGGAGGCCATCACAAAACGGGGCAAGAGGGAGGGCGCGAAGGCCGCCCGGGCCGCTGCCCCATCCCTTGAGCCACAGATTCGCTTCGAACCGGGCATCCATCGAACCTCGGTCAAAAGGGGCAACCGGCTTCCCTCGTAGCCTCCTGCAAGCGGAGACCGGTGTTGTCTCAGGGAATCCTCATGACCCGCCTGAGGACACGGGCCTGGAACTCAGAGGCAGCATGGTACGGACAATCCATGCGGCATGTTGTCGAAAGAGCGAACAGCCACACACATCTGCTTTCGGAAATTCCGAGGACCGCTTATAGCTCGTGGAGCGATTTATTCGCGCGAGATCAAACCAGTAAAAACAATCTCGTCGGGGCTCGGATCAGGCAATCACAATGATATTATATAACAAATTCGTCTGGGATGGGCTCCCTCGGCAAGCTTAAGTCTTTCGGAAGGGACTTACGGCATCCTGCAAACACCAGCCTGCTTTCCGTTCGCCGGCCGGTTTCCGTGCGAATACTCGCCTTATCCGTTTCTGCTCTATTCGTTTGAAGAACCATGCCTGCTGTCGAAACATACAATTCAACGGGAAATGCTTACATCGATGCTGTTCTCGGTACGATGAAATGGGTACCAGGCAATCTGACTTATAGCTTCCCCGCAACGGCCGCCTCGTATGGATCGTCCTACGGCGGCGGCGAAACCGCGAAAGGCTTTGGCGCGTTCAACGATGCCCAGCAGGCCATCACGCGCTCGGCATTGAATCTCTATGCGGCAGTCAGCAGTCTGACCTTCCAGGAGCAGAGTGGAGCCAGCACATCCTCTGCCGATCTGCGATTTGCACAATCGGACTTGCCCAGCACGGCATGGGCCTATTTTCCGACAACCGATGCAACAGGCGGCGATGTCTGGCTCAATAATTCCAGCCGTAGCTACGCGAGTCCGGCGATGGGGAACTATGCCTATCTTACGATCATGCATGAGATCGGGCATGCCCTTGGGCTTGAGCATTCGCATGAGGGCAACATGCCCCAAGATCGCGACAGCCTGGAATACACCGTGATGAGCTACCGCTCCTATGCGGGCGCATCGACCAGCACGGGCTATACCAACGAGACCTGGGGTTATCCCCAGTCCCTCATGATGTACGACATCGCCGCAATCCAGCACATGTATGGTGCGAATTACGGGTTGAACGGTGGCGATACGACCTATGCCTGGAGCCCCACGACGGGCGAGATGTTCATCAATGGCATCGGACAGGGCCTCCCCGGCGGCAACCAGATCCTGCTGACCGTCTGGGATGGCGGCGGGATCGATACATACAGCTTCACCAACTACACCACCGGTCTCTCCATCGATCTCGAGCCTGGAGCCTGGACGATAACCGCCCAGGAGCAACGCGCAAAGTTGTATTGGGACGGCTCGAAACTCGCTGCCGGCAATATCGCCAATGCGCTCCTTTATCAGGGCAACGAGCGCTCTCTTATTGAGAACGCCTCCGGTGGTTCCGCAAGCGATGTAATCAAGGGCAACATGGCCAGCAACACGCTGCAGGGCAATGGTGGCGACGACACGCTCTACGGCCAGAACAACAACGACGTTCTGATTGGCGGAAGCGGCAGCGACCTGCTCAACGGCGGGATCGGATCAGACACGGCGAGCTACATCACAGCGAAGGCAGCCGTGACGGCTGATCTCCAGTCCTCCTCGGGCAATCGAGGCGATGCCGCCGGCGACACCTACGAGAGCATCGAGCACCTTACCGGCAGTGCTTACAACGACATGCTCTATGGCAATGGTGCTTCCAATGTCATTCATGGAGAAAGCGGCAAGGATACCCTTTTCGGGCGCAGCGGCAATGATACACTCGATGGTGGATCAGGCAGCGACAAGCTCTATGGACAGAGCGGCAAGGACCTGCTCATCGGAGGAAGCGGCGCAGACGTCTTCGTTTTCCAGACGTTGAGCGATTCTCGTAAATCCACTGTGGATACGATCACCGATTTCCGCCGCGGCTCCGACCATATCGACCTTCGCGGAATCGACGCCAACACCAAGGTTGCAGGCAACCAGGCCTTCAGCTTCATTGGCAAGACTGCATTCCATGGGAAGGCGGGAGAACTGCGCTTTGCCGATGGCATCGTATCGGGCGACGTGAACGGCGACAGGTCCGCGGACTTCAAGATCAAGGTCGCAGACTTGACCACGCTGTCGAAGAACGACTTCTATCTGTGATCAGATTTTTGTGATCTCTCGGTCGGGCAGACCGGGGTTGCCTGCTGGCGAGGGATGGTGCGAGGACAGACTCTTCGGAGCCGAACCGATTCCATCTCGGGAGCCATGCATGCAACCCTCCATCGCCGCCTGTCTCATCCTGCTCGTTGGAACGGTCGCCCCGGTGGTTACGCTGGCAGCCGACAGCGAGCGATCGCTTCCGGAAACGGATCTTGCCGCCCCCTTCCGCACGAAGGAACGCACCTATTTCCGCGAGCACCGACTGCGTGCGTACGAGCGCTCGCGGGCAGGAACGAGCCAAGGCGCCACCTGCACGACGCCGAGAGGCGTGTGCTGGATTGCGGAGCCCCTGTCCGAGAGCAGTGACTGCGCCTGCGAAAGCCGACACCTCGGAACGATCCACGGCACAATTGGTGGCTGACTAAAATAATCCGTTAACCATCTGGACAGATAGCAAGCTCAGGCATTATCCACATCGTGAACCTTCCGGCTTTCGAGGAAGCACGATGGAACAGACGGGAAAACGCCACCCCGCCAACGATGCCCTGGCCTATCTCATGAATCTGATCGCGCTCGCGTTCAGTTTCAGCTGCCTTTGGATTGTCGCATCCGCTGCCAAGATGTGATCTTGTATCCGCAACTTAGCGGGAGCGGAACTCCCTGGCCGCATCGGCGACTTGATAGCTCCAGTAGGTGAGCTGGGCGGCGGCACGACCGATGATGCCGCCATTCCACGTCAGACCGAAGGGCGCGAAGAGACGGTAACGGTCGCTCTCGCCCGTAATGCCTTCTGCGACCACCGTACCGCCGATCGTCGTGGTGTTCATACCGTGACCGCCGAAAGCCGTGCAGTACCAGACGCCTGGCTTCCATGACCCGATCTGCGGCATCAGGTGTCGGGCGTACGACATGAGACCCGACCAGGCGACCTCTACCTTCAAATCAGAGAGTTGCGGATAAGTCGTCACCATCTCCCGTCTGAGCAGGGACGCGATGTTGCGCGGATCGGTCGTTCGGGTGGTGATTCGTCCGCCCCACAGAATTCGGCTCCCCCCATCGACCCGACGATAGTAATCCCCTGCCCGACGATCATCGAGAATCGCCGCCTGCATGCGAATGGCTCCCTGGACCAGATCCGGCGACGACTCGGTCAGCAGAACATAAGTGGCAATCGGCAGGAATGCGCGTTTGAGGGCGGGCAGCACGTCATCCGTATAGCCGCCCGTTGCAAAGACCACGTGCTCGGCGGAAATCTCCGCGCCCGTCGTGCGGACGATCTTGCGGGGTCCCTCAAGATCTGCCGACGTCACGGGCGAGTGCTCGTGAATGGCTGCGCCCAGCCGCATCGCTTCGCGCGCCAGCGCACTCCCGTAGTTCAAGGGATGGAAGTGAAAAGCATCTTCATCCAGAACGGCCTCGTGGTATCTGGGCGAGGCGAGCAACTCTCTCACCTCAGCCCGCGGCAAGTAGCGCAGCGTCTGACCGAACTCGCGCTGCTGGCTTTCACTGGCCGCCTGCAAGGCTCCCCGCGAGTCATAGCGCAGGACTTTTGCGATTCCCGGCACCGGATGAGCGTCCTTGATGCCGAGTTCGTCGATTTCGCTGCGCACGATGTCCACGCCTTCCATGGAAAGCCGGAACAGCTCCCGCGCGTGATCGGATCCTACGCGCCGCTCGATGGAGGAAAGGCCGGTCGCATAGCCTGCGGAGACGAAGCCGCCGTTACGGCCAGAGGCGCCCCAGGCGACACGACGGGCTTCGAGCAGAACGACGCTCCGTCCGGTGCGCGCGAGCTTCAGTGCCGCGGTGAGGCCGGCCAGGCCGCCGCCGATGATGCAGACATCTGCCTCCATGCGGCCCGCCGCCCCCGGATAGGTTTCCGATATGGCGGCCGTGCGGCTGTAATAGGTGTCGACATGGGCTGGCAGCATGCGTCGGGCTAAAGCGTGAGGTCGGAAGCATTGAGATAGATCTCAACCAGCATCTCGCAGCCCTGACGGTCCTCTTCATCGAACCGGTTCGGGCTGGGGCTGTCGAGATCGAGCACACCCAGAACCTTTCCGTCCTTGATGAGAGGCACGACGAGCTCGGAGCGCGAGGCACTGTCGCAGGCGATATGGCCCGGGAAGGCATGCACATCCGGCACCACGATGGGTTCCTTGCGCTCAACCGCTGCGCCGCAGACGCCGCGGCCGACCGCGATCCGCACGCAGGCCGTCTTGCCCTGGAACGGCCCGAGAACGAGTTCCGATCCACGCATGAAATAGAAGCCCGCCCAGTTCAGGTCCGGCAGGAACTGGTAGATCAACGCCGACATGTTGGCGGCATTCGCGATCGCGTCCGGCTCACCCGCCAGAAGCCCGGAGAGTTGCTGAGCGAGGGAAGCGTAAAAGTCCCGCTTGCTGTCGGAGACCGGAATATCTTTGACTTCGAACATGGCAATTTCCTTAGGATTTTCAAAGAATTTTGTCCAGACGTCCTATTCTGCGGCCATATCGGACCTAGCCCCTTTTGCGAGGTCCAGACCCTGGTGGTCGCAGAGGCGGCGGTAGAGGCCGCCTTTTCTGTAAAGCGTGAGGTGGTCCCCCTCCTCCACGATCCGCCCCCGGTCGAACACGAGAATGCGGTCGAGAGCCCGCACCGTGGACAGCCTGTGTGCGATCACGACGGAGGTGCGCCCCACCATGAGCCGTTCCATGGCCTGCTGGATCAGCACCTCCGATTCCGAGTCAAGGGCCGAGGTCGCCTCGTCCAGGATCAGAATGGGCGCATCCGCCAGGAAAGCGCGCGCGATGGCGACCCGCTGCCGCTCGCCGCCCGAGAGCTTCACGCCGCGCTCACCCACGAGCGTAGAGTAGCCTTTGGGCAGACTCATGATGAACTCATGCGCATTGGCGAGACGCGCCGCCTGCTCGATGTCGGCCATCGAAGCGCCGGGCCGCCCGTAGGCGATGTTCTCGGCCAGGGTGCGATGGAACAGGATCGGTTCCTGCTGCACGATCGCAATCTGCGAACGCAGGGACGCCTGCTCGGCCTGAGCGATGTTCTGCCCGTCGATCAGGATCTGCCCACCTGTCACGTCGTAGAGACGCTGGATCAGCTTGACGAGGGTGGTTTTGCCGGAGCCCGACGGCCCCACGAGGCCGACACGCTCGCCTGCTCGGATCATCAACGACAGATCCCGATAGAGCGGAGTCTCGTGTCCGACATAATGGAACGTGACACGCTCGAACGCGACTTCGCCACGGGAGATGTGGATCGGCCTCGCGCCGGCATGGTCCGGCACACCGATGGTCTCTCGATGGATCTCGACGAGTTCCTCCATGTCATTCACGGAACGGCGCAGGTTGTTGATGTGCATGCCGACATCGCGCAGGTATCCGTGGATCACGAAGTAGGTTGTGAGCACGTAAGCGAGATCACCCGGCGTCGCGCGATCCTGCCACCATAGCCAGATGGCCGTCCCGATGATGGCGGCGCGAATGCCGAGCAGCGCGATGAACTGCACCGTGCCGCTGTTGGTGCCCCGTTGCCAGACGCGCCGGGTGCGGGTCTGCCACTTTCCCAGCACCCAGGTGAGGCGCCCGTCCTCGCGTATCTCGGCACCGAACGCTTTGACCACCGGGTTGCAGCTCAAAGCATCCGCCAGAGTGCCGCCGACACGGGTGTCCCACGCATTCGCCAACCGGGCCGCAGGCGCGACATAGAGGGTCGCCAGGAAGCCGGTCATGACGATGTAGGCCAGCGCGCTCACTCCGATGACGAGCCCCATCACCGGCCAGCGCAGGCCCAGGATGATCATCGAACCCGCCAGCACCGTGAGAGAAGGCAATAGGGCCAGCAGGAGCGTATCGTGCATCAGGTCGAGCGCCCACATGCCGCGCGTGATCTTGCGCACGGTGGAGCCGGCGAAGGAGTTGGCGTGCCAGTCGGTCGAGAACCGCTGCACACGTGCGAACGCATCCTGCGCGACGCGCCCCATCACCCGCAGCGTGAGCTCCACGATGCCGTAGAAGGCCAGATGACGCATGACGATCATGAGCAGGCCGAGGCCGGTCATGAACGCGAAGGCGACAAGCGCCGCATGCAGGGCAGCCTCGCGGTCGCTGCTGCCCGTCGCGATGGCATCGACGAGCCGCCCCGCGAAGACGGGCATGAACACGTCGGCCAAGGTCGACACCATCATGGTCACCATGATGAGCACCACATAGCGCGGCTCTTCACGCCAGTGGCGGAACGTGAATTTCAGGACATCGCGGGTGGCGTCCCCGCTTTTCTTCGACTGGTTCATGGAAGCGAACAGGCGGCGCTCGGAGCACGCACCTCTCCCCGGAAGAGTGAAGAGCGACCGTAGAAACGCCGGCTTACGGCGTCCGATGCCGCTCGAAGATCATCACACGTGATAGCTTGGTAAGGTTTGCCGGGCCTTGGAGCCCCGCCTGATCCGACCTAAAGTTCGGACGCGGGAGGAACGTTCAGCAAGCACATAGAAGCCATGCAGTCCTCCCTCTCTAGAAATTAAACCTAGACTCAAAGTAGTCCAGTTCCTTCAACTTGGCAACCGCAGTTTTGTTGCAGGATGATCTGGACCTTCATACGACTTCGAGCGGCCGATAGGGCCCGGACGGCAGTTCCAGTCGAACGGCATCCCCCGCTCTTACCTCGCCATCTTCGACGACAACCCCCATGATGCCGGATTTTCGGACGAGATTTCCATGCGCGTCCCTGCCGAGGACAGCCTTCATGAGGCCTTTTTGGAAGCGATCAATCTGCACACAAGGGTTTCGCAGCCCTGTGACCTCGATCACGGCTCTATCGCCGATGAGCAGTCGCGCGCCCGTCGGCAAGCCGAGAAGGTCGATGCCACGCGTCGTGACATTCTCGCCCATAGCGCCCGCACGGACGTCGAACCCTGCCTCACGCAACTCGTCGTGCAGCTCGGCATGGATCAGGTGAACCTGCCGCAGGTTCGGCTGGTTGGGGTCCTTGGCCACCCGAGAGCGATGCTTGACCGTCGTGCCGAGATGCGCATCACCCTCGACCCCTAGACCTGCCAGGAGACGAATGACATCCTGATTGGGCTTGCTGAAGCTGTGGCTAGGACTCGCACTGACGGCGGTAACGAATGCATGCATCGGGTGTCTCAGCCGCAAGGGAGTGTTTCTCCCTTGTAGCGTCAGAGAACTGCCAGATCCACCGTTTCGAATCCCTTTTCGGCCAAGTGCTGCGCCAACACCCGGCGGTGGCAATTGGCGGGATCGCGCTCGAAGCAGAGCAGGCAGATCGGGCGTGTCAGCGCCAGGGCTTCGAGTTCCTGGAGGGATTCCTGGGCCGGCCCCGTGGCCAGAACCTCGTCGCAATAGATCCGGCGCATCAGTTCGCCGTCACCGGCTCGCGCCGCCTGTCGCCCCGCCTTCGGCGTCCCGAGCCTGATGAAATGCTGGTAGCCGATATCCTGGCCCGCCAGGGCATCACGCAGGGCCGATTTCGAGAACCCACGCTTGCGCGAGAGCGCGACGGCACGCACATCCGCGAGAACCGCGACGCCAGCATCCTTCAAAGTCGTGAGGAAGCGGTCCACGTCCGCTCCCTCGTACCCGATCGTAAATATCTGCGGCCTGTCCATGCCGTTAGGTTACATGGACGGTTGCGGATGTCGAGGCGCCTCAGGTTGCGTGTAGGGCCGCAGCGCTTCAGGCGTGCGGAAGTCGCGCGGCACCTCAAAGTCTCGCGCCGCCCCGTGGCTCTGCTCGATCCCCCGGGGATAGCCCGTGCGGCTGGAGTAATCCTGCATCGGCGGCAGCGGATGGGGGCTTTCGCGACTGAGGGTCTGGGCGCAATACACATCGAGGGCCGTCACGCCCGCCACAGCCGCCATGGCAATCCCGACATTGCCCTTCTTCGGGTTGTTGCCTTCGAGTGCGGTCGCCAGGGTCGCCAAGTCGAGCCCGTCACCCGCGACCCGCCCCCAGATCCACGGTGTCGGGTCCTTCGATGCCAGAATGCCGATGCCGGTCGCGATCTCACGAACGCCATAGCCGGCAATCAGACCCTCCTGCCCCTTCATGCCCAACGCTCGCGCCAAGGCCCGAGGCGCGGCGATTTCAGCGATTCCAAGAGCAATGGAGAACAGCCCGAGCCCACGGGCGAGAGTATCGGTTGCCGTGTCGGCATGACCACGACGGCGCGTTCTTTCGGTTTCGTAACGCATGATCTCACCTATCAGGGTTTGATGACGACCTTGATGCAGCCGTCCTGCTTGTCGCGGAAGACTTTGTACATGTCGGGCCCTTCGTCGAGGGACACCGTATGCGTGATAACGAAGGACGGATCGATCTGGCCATCCTCGATCCGACGCAGGAGGTCGTCCGTCCAGCGGTTCACATGCGTCTGGCCGGTGCGGATGGTCAGCCCCTTGTTCATGATCGCCCCGAAGGGGATCTTATCGAGCAGGCCGCCATAGACGCCAGGAATCGAGAGGGTTCCGGCCGGTCGGCAGACATAGGCCATCTCGCGCAGCACGTGGGGACGATCCGTCTCCATCATCGTTGCCTGCTTCACCCGGTCGTACATCGAATCGATCGTCGCGGTCGCATGCGCCTCCATTCCGACAGCGTCGATGCACTTCTCCGGCCCACGGCCATTGGTGAGTTCATTGAGCCGTTCGATCACGCTCTCCTCGTCGAAATTGATCGTGATGGCGCCTCCGGCCTCCGCCATCGCGAGACGCTCGGGGACCCGGTCGATGGCGATGACCTGCTTCGCCCCGAGCAGGATCGCGCTGCGGATCGTCATCTGCCCAACCGGGCCGCATCCCCAGATCGCCACCGTGTCGGTCGGCTGGATGTCGCACTGAACCGCCGCCTGCCATCCGGTGGGAAAGATGTCGCTGAGGAAGAGGAGCTTCTCGTCGGGAATACCGTCCGGCACCTTGACATGGGTTGCATCGGCGAAGGGCACGCGCAGGTACTCGGCCTGCCCGCCGGGATAACCGCCGGTCAGATGCGTGTAGCCGAAGAGCCCCGCCGTCGTATGGCCGAAGGCCTTCGCGGCAATATGCCCGTTGCGGTTCGTCCGTTCGCAGACCGAGAAATTGCCGCGCTTGCACTGATCGCACTCGCCGCAGATGATGGTGAACGGGATCACCACGCGGTCGCCAACCTTGAGCCTGCCTTTCGACTCGGCTCCGACTTCGACGACCTCACCCATGGTCTCATGCCCCATGATGTCGCCGGACTTCATTCCGGGCATGAAGTGATCGTAGAGATGAAGATCCGAGCCGCAGATGGCGCAGCTCGTCACCTTGATGATCGCGTCGCGCGGGTGCTCGATCTGTGGATCGGGGACTGAATCGCAACGGATGTCGGTGGTGCCATGCCAAACGAGCGCCTTCATCGAATTCTCCTCAGATGCCTGCAAATGGCCAAGCTCCGCCGCTCGACCGCCTTCGTCACAGGAAAGACTTCTTGAGGAGCGTTGCGTTCCCTGAAGCGAGCCGAAAACTGCTCACTATTCCGTAGAAACGATATCGAGAACGTGCTCGGGCAGGCTTAGGATCAGATCGGCGAGTGCCGGTTCCAGAACCTGATGGGCGGCCTCCTCGACCGGAAACCACTGAGATTTCCGCTGCCCCTTCTCGCGCCAGGACTTGAGCTGCTTGGAAACCTCGAGCGGATAGACGTTGACGCGGCACAGGTCGAAGTGAGCAGCCCGACGCTTCCAGTAATCATAGGAGCCGAGAGGCGTGTTCTTGATCTCGCCCTTGACGCCAGCCTCCTCCTCCGCCTCCTGGGCGGCGGCCTTGTGGGGCTTCTTGCCCTTCATGGGCCAGCCTTTCGGAATCAGCCAGCGCTTGGTCTCACGGGATGTGACGAGAAGGACCTCGAGCTTGCCGTTCTTGATCCGGAAAGGGAGTGCCGCAACCTGGCTGAGTTCTTCTTTTGGGGTCTGGGGCATTCGACGAGAGTAGGACTCCTAATGGGATAACTTGTAACGTAGATGATTTGAGCCGGCTAAGAAAGGGTAAAGTCGAAAGCTGCCGAGAACGCCTCCGGCCTCATACGATTCTCTATCCTCTCAAAGCTTCATGACCGCCTCATAACAATGGAAGCCTCCATTTTGATCCAGAAGGACGCCCACCGTGATGACGACTGAGAGCCTGGACATGAGATTCGCCGCAGCCTGCGCCATCGCCCGCGAGGCCGGCGTACTGGCCCGCAAGCGCTTCCTGGAAAGGCCGCGTTCGCAACGGCCGGACTTCAAGGGTCCGCAGGACTTCCTGACCGCGACCGACGCGGAGGTGGAGGAACTGATCCGCGGCCGCCTGAGCGAGCTGTTCCCGGGCGATTCCTTCTTCGGCGAGGAAGGCGGCGGCTCCTTCGAGCGAGATGTCTGGGTGGTCGACCCCATCGACGGCACGGCGAATTTCGCCCGCGGGATCCCTCACTTCGCCATCTCCATCGCCTTCGTGCGCGAGAACCGGGTCGAGATCGGGGTGATCTACGACGTGATGCATGCCGAGCTCTACACGGCCCAGCGGGGGCGGGGTGCCATCCTCAACGGAGAGACGATCCGCGTCAGCGGACTCGAAGACATGAAACAGGCCACCGTGGAGGCAGGCTGGTCGCCACGCCTGCCGCCCGAGCCCTATATCGCCGTGGTGGACAAGCTCAAGACGGCGGGCGCCAACGTGCGCCGTGCCGGGTCGGGCACGCTGGGCCTTGCTTACGTCGCGGACGGGCGCATCGACGCCTATTGCGAACTCCACATCAATTCCTGGGATGCCTTGGCGGGCCTCTTGATCATCGAAGAGGCCGGCGGCTGGACCAACAACTTCCTGGCCAAGGATGGCCTCAGGAAAGGCAATCCCGTTCTGGCCTGCACGCCCGGACTGGCCGCTGCTCTCACAGAGGCGACAGGGATCGCGAAGGAGCCCTGAGACCGCATCTTATTCTAAAGATTCAGATTTGGAGCGCCGGCCAGGCACTTGACCCGCCGCCACAATGGAGGGAGCTTAGCCGACCAACCAATAACAAGAACGACATCACGGGAGGATAGAATGAGCGCAAAGAAGAATCTCGTTGCGGCAACCATGCTGGCAGGGACCGTGACGGCCCTGTCCTTCATGTCCGCAGGAACGGCTCAGGCCCAGGGCGCGCTGGTCATGTATTGCGGCGTGCAGGAGGAATGGTGCCGCGCCATGACGACCGCTTTCGAGCGTGAGACGGGCATCAAGGTCTCCATGACTCGTAAGAGTGCGGGCGAGGTCTACGCCCAAGTCAAGGCCGAGGCCGCCAATCCCCGCGCGGATATCTGGTGGGGCGGCACGGGCGACCCGCATATGCAGGCTGCCGAAGAAGGCATTACGGACGAGTACAAGTCGCCGAAAATGGGCGAGTTGCAGGACTGGGCCGTGCGCCAGTGGGAGCAGTCCAAGGGGCGCACGGTCGGCATCTATTCCGGCGCTCTCGGCTTCGGCTACAACACGGAACTCGCGCAATCAAACAAGATCGGCGAGCCGAAATGCTGGGCGGATCTGCTGAAGCCCGAATTGAAGGACGAGGTGCAGGTGGCGGATCCGAACTCCTCGGGCACCGCTTATACATTGCTCGCAACCATCGTTCAGATCATGGGCGAGGACAAAGGCTTCGAGTACCTGAAAGCCCTGCACAAGAATGTCAATCAATATACCAAGTCGGGCGCTGCTCCGGCCAAGGCCATGGCACTCGGTGAGACGACCGCGGGTATCGCCTTCATGCACGACATCGTCACGATGGTGGTGGACAAGGCGCCCGTGAAGGTGGTCGCCCCATGCGAAGGTACTGGCTACGAAATCGGCTCCATGTCGATCATCAAGGGAGCCAAGAACCTGGACAACGCCAAGAAGTTCTATGATTGGGCGCTCACCGCGGATGCCCAGAAGCTCGGTGCGGAAGCCAAGTCCTATCAGGTGCCGTCGAACAAGAGCACTCCGGTTCCGCCACAGGCTCCCAAGCTCGCCGACATCAAGCTGATCAACTTCGATTTCGCGAAGTATGGATCTTCGGCCGAGCGCAAGCGCCTCCTGTCCAAGTGGGACAACGAGGTCAAGAACCTGCCGAAATAGGCGGACTTGAAGCAGTTTCTGGCGAAGTGGGACTCTGCTTCGCCAGAATCCATTACTGTTGTGATCATGGGGGCCGAGTTCAGCATCGGCCTTGAAGCGAGAACAGAAGATGTCACGGGCAACCCTTGGCTGGATCGTTCTGGGCTGGGTCGGCTTTGCCCTCCTGCCCTGGTACGGCTTCGACCGCACGGTCGTCCCGACCCTTGCGGATTATTTCGTCGGCGGGTCGGCTTTGATCCACGGCATCAAGGGCGCGTGGTGGCTTCTGCCGATCCTGATACCCTTGTGTCTGGGCCTTATTCCCGTGATCCGCCCCTTGGCGCAAGCCAACGGTGGCTGGCTCATCGCGTCCGGGCTTCTGGGCCTCGCGCTCTTCATCCTTCAGGGCTTCGCCATCGGTCTCAATGGCTGGACGCTCGACATCCTGAAGGGCCTCTTCGGCTTACCTGGACCGAGCCAGGCCGGGATGGGCTATGGCGCGGCTCTCACCGCGACCGCCTTCCTCATCATACTCTGTCATGGCCTTGCAGCACGCGGCTGGTGCCGGGGCGATGCATTCGTCACCTCATCGATCGGTGTCGTCATTGCGCTGATCATCGTGTTCGTCTTCTTCCCGGTCACCACCATTCTTGCGAGTGCCTTTGCCGACAACGACGGCAACTTCGCCCCGTACGAATTCCTGTTGAAGTTCCTGGATCGATCGATCTGGGGGCTCGACTGCCTGTCAGGTGATCTGCGCTGCGGCGTCGCCTGGAACACCCTGTTCCTGGGCCTTCTCGTAGGCGTCGGCACCACCGCTCTCGGCCTTGCCTTCGCGCTGATTGCCACGCGCACGGATTTCCGCTTCAAGAAACTCCTCCGCGTGATGAGCGTTCTGCCCATCATCACGCCACCCTTCGTGATCGGCCTCGCCCTGATCCTGCTCTTCGGCCGATCGGGCGCGCTGTCGGCTGTCCTGTGGGACTGGTTCGGCGTGCCGCGGTCCCGCTGGATCTATGGATTACCCGGCGTGCTGATCGCGCAGCTTCTCGCCTTCACGCCCATCGCGTTCCTCGTCCTGATCGGCGTGGTGCAAGGGATCAGCCCGACCCTCGAGGAAGCCTCGCAGACCCTGCGCGCGAAGAGCTGGACGACGTTCTGGACCGTGACGCTCCCCCTCATGCGTCCGGGTCTCGCAAACGCCTTCCTGCTCGGATTCGTCGAGAGCCTGGCCGATTTCGGCAACCCGTTGGTGCTCGGCGGGAATTACGAGGTGCTTTCGACCAAGATCTTCTTTGCCGTCGTCGGCGCGCAGCAGGACCAGGGCCGCGCGGCCGTCTTGTCCATCATCCTGCTCGCCTTCACCCTCGGGGCCTTCTGGCTCCAGCACGCCTGGCTCGGCAAGAAGGTCTACACGACCGTCACCGGCAAAGGTGACGCCGGCATTCCCCTGCCCCTTCCGCGGCGGGTCGCGCTGGCCTCCTATCTCACCGCATTGCCTTGGGCGATCTTCACGGTTGCCGTTTACGCGATCATCCTGGTCGGCGCCTTCGTGCGGTCGATGGGCCGCGACTACACGCCAACCTTCGAGCATTTCCTCACGGCCTTCCGGGTGGAGCGCTCGGGCTCGGGCCTCTACTTTTCCGGCTCCGCCTGGGACTCGTTTTTTGCGACCGTGAAGGTGGCTGCGCTCTCGGCACCGCTCACAGCGGCCATCGGCCTGCTCACCGCTTATCTCCTCACGCGCCAGCGCTTCTCCGGTCAGCGCGCCTTCGAGTTCGGCACGCTGTTGAGCTTCGCCATTCCCGGCACCGTCGTGGGCGTATCCTACATCCTCGCCTTCAACGTGCCGCCCATCGAGATCACCGGAACCGGGTTCATCCTCGTGATGTGCTTCGTGTTCCGCAACATGCCGGTCGGCGTGCGCTCCGGGATCGCGACCCTGAGCCAGATCGACAAGAGCCTCGACGAAGCATCGCTGACGCTGGGAGCCGGCTCGTCGACCACCATGCGCCGCGTGGTGCTGCCGCTGCTGCGTCCGGCGATTGTCGCGTCCCTGGTCTATTCCTTCGTGCGCGCCATGACGGCCGTCAGTGCCGTGATCTTCCTCGTCACCGCCGAATACAACATGGCGACGACCTATATCGTCGGCCGGGTCGAGGCCGGCGAGTTCGGCCTTGCGATCGCCTACTCCACGGTGCTCATCCTCGTGATGCTGGTCGCCATCGTGGCAATCCAGCTCGCGGTCGGCGAGCGGCGCCTCGGACGCCGCAGCGCGAGCGCTGCTCCCTCTCCCGTAGCCGTGCAGGCGATCCCATGAACAACATGCCTTCTATCCATTCCCTGTCCCGCCCGGCAGCCTCCAAGAAGCAGGCGGCATCGGTGCAGTTCCGCAATGTGACGAAGCGCTACGGCAGCGTCACCGCCGTCGACGACGTCTCCTTCACCATCGAGCCGGGCCAGCTCGTGACCCTTCTCGGCCCGTCCGGCTGCGGCAAGACCACGACCCTGCGCATGATCGCGGGGCTCGAGATGGCGAGCGAAGGCCAGATTCTGATCGGCGGACGCGACGTGACGAACCTGTCCGCGGCCGACAGGGACGTGAGCATGGTGTTCCAGTCCTACGCGCTCTTTCCGCACATGTCGGTGCTGGAGAACGTCGCCTATGGGCCGTCCGTTCAGGGCGTGCCGAAGAGGGACGCGATCGAGATGGCCATGGAGAAGCTCGCGCTGATCGGCCTCAAGGGACTCGAGAAGCGCGCTCCGTCCGAACTCTCCGGCGGGCAGCAGCAGCGGGTCGCGGTCGCCCGGGCGCTCGTTCTCGAGCCGCAGGTTCTGCTCTTCGACGAACCTCTGTCGAACCTCGACGCCAAGCTGCGCCGGCGCGTACGCGAGGATATCCGCGAGCTTCAGCAGAGCCTCAACCTCACCGTGGCCTACGTGACCCACGACCAGGAGGAGGCGCTTGCCGTCTCCGACCATATCATCGTCATGTCGAACGCCCGGATCGCCCAGACCGGAACGCCGCGCGAACTCTACGAGGAGCCGGCAAACCTGTTCGTCGCCGATTTCATCGGCGATGCCAACATCATCCCGGGTGAGATCGTGGGCGTCACCGGATCGACCGCACAGGTGAATGTCGGCAATGTCCCTCTTCAGCTCCCGCATCGGAATGCCGGGCCGGGGCCGGTCAAACTCGCGGTCCGACCCGATGCGATCCTGCTCGACGAAGCGGCAACCGGCCCCCTGTCCGGCACGGTTCGCAAGGCATCCTATCTCGGCACGCAGGTGGAATACGAAGTGGAGAGCCCGATCGGGAACCTGTTCGTGGTCCAGTATGGGCGCAAGGAGCCGATCATGACGGGCACGCCGGTGTCGATCGCCTTCACGCCACAGCGCGGTCTCGCCATCATCCCGAACTCTTGAGGATTTCAGATCGCTCCTTCATCGGGAATGTCGAGGACGGTGCCGCAGGCCTTGCAATGCACCGCATCCCTGTCATGGCGCTGCAGGGCGCAGACCGGACAGGGAAACCGCACCTTGTCGGGTCTCAGCAGCACCTGCACCAACCGCAGGAAGAGCGTGACGCCGAAGATCATGATGATGACCGAAATCAGATGCCCCAGCGTTCCGGTCAACGTGATGTCGCCGAACCCGGTCGTGGTGAGCGCCGCGATCGTGAAATACAGCGCGTCGATGTAGTTGCCGATCTTCGCATTCGTCCAGCGCTGCGTCTCGTAGACGAAGCCCGTCATGACGAAGATGAAGACGCCGAGATTGACCGAGGCGATGATCAGGTCTTCGTTGCGCCGGAAGAAGACGCTGTCGGACCTCAGGCGGGCGAGCAGCTGATAGGTGCGCAGCAGGCGCAGGGTGCGCAGGATCCGCAGGAACCCGATTCCCTCTCCCACGACAGGCGCGAGAAAGGACACGATCGCCGCGATATCCGCCAGGGTCGCGGGATGAGCCAGGTCCCGCCAGGGCGTCCGGCTGATGGCCAGGCGGGCAGAGAAGTCAGCCAGAACGATCAACCCGATGATCACATCCATCCACTCGAAGGCGGGCGAGCGCGGCAGGAAGGACGTGACGACGATGAACAGGATCGTCGCCACGTCGAAGACCAGGAGAGCATACCGGAACTGATGCGCTTCCTGAGTATCACCCTCATAGAGAAGCCTCAGCCTGTCTCTTATCCCCATCGGCAGGTCTCGTCGGATGGGCGGAATGGAATGCGAACCATCGGTCGGGTCACGTTTTATGGGGTTTATCGACTCCCTGATTATCTATAGAGCAGGGTTGCAATTCCAACGGGGTGCCATCCGGGACGAAGCGGTCTATTCCCTCGCCCCGAGACCCGATGCTGTTGAGAGATGTCCCGATGCTGAAAGCTCTGATCTTCGATATGGATGGAACATTGGTGCACAGCGACCCCGTGCATCTGGAAGCCTTCGCCGAGGTTCTGAAGGCCGAGGGCGTCGACATCACCGAGGACGTCTACCGCTCCAAGATCATCGGGCGCACCAACGAGGCGATCTTCGCGTCCCTCCTGCCGCACCTGCCGGTGGAGCAGCACGAGACCTATGCCGACGAGAAGGAGGCCACCTTCCGTCGCATGGCATCGAACCTCAAGCCGCTGGACGGGCTTCTCGAGCTCCTCGACTGGGCCGAGGAGCGCCAGATCCAGATCGCTCTCGTCACCAACGCGCCGCGGCTCAATGCGGATCACATGCTCGAAGCGTTGGGACTGGCGGGCCGGTTCAAGGTCGAGATCACCATCGAGGAGGTCGAGCGCGGCAAGCCCGATCCCCTGCCTTATCTGACGGCGCTGGAGCGCCTCGGCATCCGGGCCGAGGAGGCCGTCGCCTTCGAGGATTCCCCGTCAGGCATGCGGGCCGCCAAGGCCGCAGGCCTCTTCTCCTTCGGGGTCCTGACGGGCCTGACCGCGGGCGAGATGAGGGAGATCGGCGCCGATGGCGCCATCGTGACCTTCCACGACCGGGCCCTGTGGGAGATTCTGGAGCACAGGGTCGCGTCCTAAAGCATCGGACCCAAAAGTGGACTTGCACTTTTGGGATCCATCCGATGCTTTCTTCTTGAATGAGAGCATCGGTCAGGACGGAAAACCGGGGCCACTTTTCCGTCCGATGCTCTAGATGCCTCAGGCGGCGTCGGGCCGCAGCTCGTTGGAATCAGACCCGGCATCGCCCTCATCGAAGCGTCGGCGCGCTGCCAGGATCTCGTCCCGGTTCTGGATCGCCCATTCGCCGAGGCCCCGCACAGTCCTGAGCAGGGAGCAGCCCAGCTCTGTGAGCTGGTAATCCACCCGGGGCGGAATGGTCGGGTAGACGGTGCGCGTCACGAGCCCGTCCCGCTCCAATCCGCGCAGGGTCAAGGTGAGCATGCGCTGGGAAATGCCCGTGACCAGGCGGCGTAACTCATTGAATCTCTTGGGTCCTTCGCCCATCTGGACCACGACCTGCACGCTCCACTTGTCGCCGACGCGCGACAGGATTTCGGTCACGGTCCGGCAATTGGTGGGCACATGGATGTGACTGGGTGACATGAAAGTGCCTCCTTGCGCGGCGCTCAGGAAGTTACTTAATGAGCCTCGGTTACAAAACGGAACTTAAGAGCTCCGGCCCTCGAATGCAAACCAAGGACATCCCATGAAGCCCAAGCTTCACATTATCATCGCCAGCACGCGTCCGGGCCGGATCGGTCCGAGCATCGCCGAATGGTTCCGCGATTTCGCCGAAGAGCACGGCAGTTTCGATCCGGTTCTGGTCGATCTGGCCGATTTCAACCTGCCGATCTTCAACGAGCCTGAGCATCCCCGCCTGCGCAACTACCACCATGCGCATACCAAGGCCTGGAGCGACAGCGTGGCCGAAGCGGACGCCTTTGTCTTCGTAACGCCCGAGTACAATTTCGGCCCTCCTCCCTCTCTGTTGAACGCCCTCAACTATCTCGTGGCGGAATGGCAATACACCCCGGCCGGCTTCGTGAGCTATGGCGGCATCTCGGGTGGTCTGCGCGCCGTCCAGATGACGAAGCAGATCCTGACCACCTTCAAGGTGATGCCGATCACGGAAGGCGTCCCGATGCCGATGGTGTTCCAGAACCTTGAGAACGGAAAGCTGAAGCCCGCCGAGATCTACAGGACCTCGGCTGCGGCCATGCTCGATGAGCTCCATGTCTGGACCAAGGCCCTGGAGGGCGTCCGCTCCAAGCACAAGGCTTCTCTGGAGCGCAAGGCCGAAGCCGCCTGATCGTCCTTGCCGATCCAGGAGGCACCGCTGTCGTCCACGGCGGTGCCTCCGTGCGTCCGTCAGCCGTCAAGGCGATCAGAGACGTCCGGTGAGCGCATCTTCGAAGAGCCTGCGGGCGCTCTCCCGGGTGATCGGCACCGGATTGCCGCCGGCGGTCGGATCGTTCGGCGCCATCTCGGACATCTCGTCGAACCGGGCCGCATCGACCTTCAGCCCCTCCAGGGTGTGCGGCACCCCGAGATCCCTGCGCAGCTGCAGAACCCAATCGAAGAAGGCCTGGAACGACGGCTTGAGGCCGATATAGGCGGCGAGGCGCTCGATCCGGGCCTCGATGGCCGTGCGGTTGTAGACCAGCACATAGGGCATGAAGACCGCGTTGGTCAGGCCGTGATGGGTGTCGTAGAGCGCGCCGGTCGGATGCGACAGGGCGTGTATCGCGCCGAGCCCCTTCTGGAACGCGGTCGCCCCCATGGCGGCGGCGGACATCATCTGCGCGCGGGCCTCGATGTCCCGGCCGTCCTTGTAGGCGCGCGGCAGGTACTCCTTCACGAGGCGGATGCCCTCGACGGCAATGCCGTCGGCCATCGGGTGATAGCCCGGCGCGCAATAGGCCTCGAGGCAGTGAGCCAGCGCATCGAGGCCGGTGCCGGCCGTGATGTGCGGCGGCATTCCCACCGTCAGCTCCGGATCGCAGATCACGATCTTCGGCATCATGAGCGGATGGAAGATCACCTTCTTGGTATGCGTCGCTTCCTGGGTGATCACGCCGGCCCGGCCGACCTCCGAGCCGGTGCCGGCGGTCGTCGGCACGGCGATGATCGGCAGGATGCCCTTGGGATCGGCGCGGGTCCACCAATCGCCGATGTCTTCGAAGTCCCACATGGGCCGCGTCTGGCCCGCCATGAAGGCGATGACCTTGCCGGCATCGAGCGCCGAGCCTCCGCCGAAGGCGACGACCCCGTCGTGCTTGCCCGATCGCAGGACCTCGAGCCCCTTGTAGACATTGGTCTCGACCGGATTCGGCTTGATGTCCGAAAAGATCGCCGCCCTCAGGCCGGCGCCCGTGAGCTGGTCGAGCGTCGCCTTCGTCATGGGCTGGGTGGCGAGGAACGGGTCCGTGACGATGAGCGGGGCCGAGATTCCCGACGCCTTGCAGGCTTCGGCCAGTTCCGCGACGCGGCCGGCGCCGAAGCGCACGGCGGTGGGGTAGTTCCAGTTGGAGCGGGGAGATGCGGTCATGACGGTTTCAATCAGATCTGACGGAGGTGATAGGATTTCGGGCGGGTGAGCGATTCATAGGCCAGCTTCGACAGGCTCGCACCACGGCCCGTGTCCTTGACGCCGGTCCACGCGAGAGCGGGATCGAGATAGTCGCAGCGGTTCATGAAGACGGTGCCGGTCTCGAGCCGCTCGCCGATCGTCTCGGCGGCATCGACATCGGATGTCCAGATCGCCGCGGAGAGGCCGTAGGGCGAGTCGTTCATGAGCTGGATCGCCTCCTCGTCGCCTTTCACCTTCATGATGCCGACCGTCGGGCCGAAGCTTTCGTCGCGCATCACGCTCATGGAGTGGTCGACGTTCGTCAGGACCTGCGGGGCCAGATAGGCCGTGTCGCCCACATCCGCCCCGAAGCGCCGGGTGTCGATATGCGCCCTCGCGCCCTTTGCGACGGCCTCAGCATTCTGGTGGCGCACGAGGTCTGCGAAGCGCTTGTGCGCCATCGGGCCCAGCGTCGTCGCCTCGTCGAGCGGGTTGCCGAGCACGTACCGGTTCACCAGATCGACCGCGCCTTCCACGAAGCGCTCGTAATGCCTCTCGTGCACATAGATGCGCTCGATGCCGCAGCAGCACTGGCCCGAGTTGAAGAAGGCGCCGTCGACCAGATTCTCGATGGCGTGATCGATATTGGCATCCTCGCGCACATAGGCCGGATCCTTGCCGCCGAGCTCGAGGCCGAGCGACGTGAAGCTGCCCGCCGCCGCCCGCTCGATGGCGCGGCCACCCGAGACCGACCCGGTGAAGTTGCAGTGATCGACGAGACCTGCGCCCAGGATGCGGCTCGTCTGGTCGTGGCTCAGATACAGGTTCTGGAACAGACCTTTCGGCATTCCCGCCCGGTCCATGGCCGTCTGGAACCGTTCGCCCGCAAGAACCGTCTGGGAGGCGTGCTTGAGCAGCACCGCATTGCCGGCCATCAGCGCCGGCACGATGGTGTTGATGGCGGTAAGATACGGATAGTTCCAGGGCGCGACGACCAGGACGAGCCCCACCGGCTCCCGTTTGATCATGCGGCGGAAACCCGGCTTCTCGTCATCGGCCGGAATGGGCTGGAGGCTCTTCTCCGCGATGCCGATCATGTGGCGCGCACGCTCCTCGACGCCACGGAACTCGCCCCCATACCGCACCGGGCGTCCCATCTGCTGGGCAAGCTCGGGCACTGCCTCCTGGTTCATGGCGAGCAGCGCGTCGAGAAAGGCGGAGACCTTTTGCGCGCGCTCGGCCATGGAGGTGTTGCGCCACCCCTTCTGCGCCTCGCGCGCCGAGGCAAGGGCGGCCTCGATCGCAGCCTCGGTCAGGATGGGGCGGCGGACGAGCTCGCGCCCGTCAATCGGGGAAATGCAGACGATATCGGTATCGGCCATGATCATATGCCTGAATGACCATGATCCCTGGGAATCATGGCCGTCTCCTGTGGGTTGAACCGGGATAGTCTTCTAGAGCTGTTTCCACGAGCGTGGAATCATCTCTCTTCTTTGGCTTGCCGCATCTTTGACGGCGAACCGGATCCACTTCGCCGAAGAATGCCCTAGATGATCTCGAAGTAGCGGGCGAGTTGCCAGTCGGTGATGGCCTTGCGGGCCTCGCGCTCCTCCCATTCACGGGTGGCCGCATAATGGTCGACGAACGTGTCGCCGAAAAGCTCCCGCGCCGCCTTGGACCCCTTTAGACGCTCGGCGGCCTCGCCGAGGGACCGCGGCAGGGCCCGCTCCTTCGGATGCTCGACCGCATAGGCGTTGCCCTCGATGGGTTCTCCAGGATCGATCCGGTTTTCGATGCCCCAAAGGCCGGACCCGATGGCCGCCGCCAGGGCGATATACGGGTTGATGTCGGCGGCGGCGACTCGGTATTCCACCCGCTGCGATTTCTCCGATCCGGGGATGACCCGCAGCGCCGTGGTGCGGTTCTCGACCCCCCAGGCGGAGTCGGTCGGCGCCCAGAAGCCCGGGATGAGCCGCGTGTAGCTGTTCACCGTGCAGGCCACCATGGCCAGGATCTCCGGCATCAGCGCCTGCTGGCCGCCGACGAACCAACGCATGGTCTCGGACATGTTATGCTGTCCGGACGGATCGTAGAACGCGCCCTTGCCGGACCGCAGATCGCGCAGGGACGTATGCAGGTGGCCGGATTGCCCGGGCCAGTCGCGCGACCACTTCGCCATGAAGGTCGCCATCCAGCCACGGCGCTGCGCCAGGATCTTGGTGTAGGTCTTGAACAGCGCCGCCTTGTCGGCTGCCTTCAAGGCATCGTCGACGCGGATCGCGGCCTCCAGAACGCCCGGCCCCGTCTCGGTATGGAGGCCCTCGATCTCGAAATCCATCCTGTTCGCAAGGTCGAGGAGCTCGTGGTAGAAATCCGCATGGACGCCTGAGCGAAGCACGGAATATCCGAAGAAGCCCGGCGTGATGTTCTTGAGGTTCCTGTAATCCTTCTCCCTTACGGAGTGCGGCGTTTCCTCGAACAGGAAGAACTCGAACTCGGCCGCGGCCGACACGGCAAAGCCCATCGCTTCCGCCCGCTTCAGGACCCGCCGCAGCACCCCGCGCGGGCAAGCCTGTTCCGCATAGCCGTCGAACTCGGCGAGGAAGAACGGCAGATCATTCTCGAAGGGGATCAGCCGCATCGTCTCCGGCAACACCCGGACGGGCGCGTCCGGATAGGCCGTGTGCCAGCCGGTCAGCCTGGTGTTGTCGTAGAGCTGATCGTTGGAATCCCAGCCCAGCACCACGTCGCAGAAGCCGAAACCCTTCTCGAGCGCGGATTCGAACTTGTCGCGGGCCATGTACTTGCCGCGCATGATGCCGTCGACGTCGGTCACCCCGACCTTCACGAAGCGAAGATCGCGGCTGCGCACATATTCCACCGCATCCGCGGCATTCTTGATCGTGGGAGCGTCCATACGAAGAACCTTGACCTGAAAGGGATGGGAGCGCGCACGACGCGCGCTCCCTTGTGGCGTCAGTGCGTCCTGTATTCGCTCTCACCCTTGGTGAGTGCGAACTCCTCCTCGGGCGAGAGGATGAGCTTGTGGCGCCCGATCAGGAGGAAATAGGCCATCATCACCACATAGTAGATGGCCACGCCGGTCACGCCGGCCCGGAACACCGGGTCGGTCAGCTGGAAGACGAGCGTCACCGCGGCGATGGCCATGCAGATCACCGCGCCCGCGATGCCGAACGGGCTCGTATAGGGCCGGTGCAGGTGCGGGAACTTCCTCTTGAGCACGATGTAGGACATGCCCTGCATGAAATAGGCCAGCATCGCTCCCGCCACCGCCATGTTGAGCAGCGTCCCGCCGATGACCGTGGCGCCGGCTTCGGCGCCGACCGAGAACCAGATGACCAGCATGACGAGAAGGCCGATCACCGCTCCCGCCACCAGGGCCACATGCGGGGTCTTGCGCTCTCCGTGCGTGACGGAAAGGAAGCTCGGAAAGTAGCCTGCCCGCGACAGCGAGTAGATCTGCCGCCCGAAGGCGAAGATGATGGTGTGGAAGGAGGCGATGAGCCCGATCACCGCGATGGCCGCCAGGATCTTCGCGATATCCGTGCCGAACAGGGTCCGGAACCCGTCGAGCAGCGGCTCGCCGGACTTGCCGAGCCCCACCGCGCCCGGCGCGATGCCCGTGTTCAGGAACAGCACGAGGAACGCGGAGGCGATCAGGGTCAGGATCCCCGCGATGATGCCCTTGGGCATGTCCCGCTGCGGGTCATGCGATTCCTCCGCCGCGAGGGGGAGTTGCTCGATGGCGAGGAACAGCCACACGGCGAAAGGCAGCGAGGCCAGGATGCCGACAGCGCCGTTCGGCAGGAACGGGCCGTTGCCGCCGGGAAGCTCCGCACCATCGGGGCCGATGTTCAGCGCCCAGCGGGCGAAGTCGAACTGGCCGGAGAGCAGCACCGACACGTAGAAGAACGCGAGCACCGCGAGCGCCGCCAGGGTGACGGTCACGGTGACCTTGAACGACAGTTCCACCCCGATGATGTTGAGGCCGACGAACAGGGCGTAGCACAGCACCCAGTAGACCGGCTGGAAGGCCGGCGCGGTCTCGAAGATCGCCGACAGGTACGAGCCGATGAAGAACACGATCACGGCCGGCGTCAGGACGAACTCGATGTTCTCCGCGATGCCCGTGACATAGCCCGCCCAGGGGCCCATCGAAGTCCGCGCGAAGGAATAGGCGCCGCCGGTATGCGGAAGCGCCGGCGACATCTCGGCCAGCGAGAAGGTCAGGCCAAGATACATGACCGCGATGACGATGGTGGCGAAGAACATCGACCCGAAGCCGTTGGCGAGGCCGAGATTCCAGCCTGAATAATGGCCCGAGATCACCGCCCCGACGCCGAGCGCCCAAAGCGACCAGACGCGGGCGTGGCGCTTGAGGCGCCGTGCCTCGAAATAGCTCTCATCCACCGTCGTGTAGGTAATGCCCGCGGCACCCTGCACGCCGGCCGGTGGGGCGTGAACCCCGGTGCTTCCTTGTCCGACTGACATCGAGTTGATCCTCCAAGAAGTTCTGCCTTTCGGGTCACGGCACATTCCGCGCCATGCCCGTCATCAGAGCGTCCGTGCCCCCTCCCTCAAAAGCGGCGCCAGACGGCGAGCCCACGACGCCTGTCCGTCTTGTGTGCGGATCAGGTCGTTGCGGATTTCGATCATCAGCGGATGGAGGCCTCGCCTCACGGCGTGTCGCTCCAGGGTGTGGAACACCCGGTCCGCTGGAGAATAGGGTTCGTTCATGCCGACGATGAGCGACCGGTCCTGCCTCAATCCGGCTTCGACGCTGCGCGCATAACGCTCGTCGCGATCGAAGATCAGGCCGATCTGCCAGGGGCGCGGCACGTCCCGATAGACCGGCGTGAACGAGTGGATGGACACGATGGCGGCCAGTTGTCCTGCGGCCGTGCGGGCCTTCACGGCGGCGTCGACCACGCCGTGGAAGGCGTCGTACACCTCCCGCACCCGGACCGCCCGCTCCGCCTCGTCGAGATCGAGATTGCCAGGGATCGTGGTGCGTTCGCTGAGCGTCCAGATCGAATCCGGCGCGGAGGGATCGCGGTTGAGATCGAGCACGAGGCGCGAGACGCCTGCGTGGATCAGCGGCGCGTCGAGGAGCCGCGAAAGCTCCATCGCCACCCCGAGCGCGCCCGGATCCCAGGCGATGTGGCTTTCGAGATCGGAGGGCTGGAGGCCCAGCGTCCCGTAGCGGGCCGGAAGGTGATTGGAGGCATGTTCGCAGATGAGCAGAATGGGCGACCGCCCGTTCGGGTTTTCGATGAAGGCAACCGGTTGTTCTGCCGTAACGGCAGGAGACAGACCGTCCGTCTTCCGACTCGCCTGCGTCATGCGGTTCTCCGTCGGCCCGCCGGAAGCAGGCCAGTCCCCGTTTGAACGCTTGGTACGTTTCTTATATTTTTCTCACGTGATGAAATTTCTGATACAGCTTTTCAGAGCCGTCAAGGAGGGGGTGTGAATCAATCCGACATGCGTGACGAGCACCGTCCTCCCCTGACTGCCCCGCCGAGCCTCGCCGAGCGCATCCGTCTCGACATGGATTCCTTCACGCCCAGCGAGAAGCGCGCCGCGCATCTCCTGTTGAGCCATTATCCGTTCGCGGGCCTCGACACGGTGGCCGAATTCGCCTCCAGGGCCGGGATTTCGGCTCCGTCGGTCCTGCGCTTCGTCACCCGCCTCGGATTCGGCGGCTTTCCGGAGTTCCAGAAGCACCTGCGCGAGGAGTTGGAAGCCCAGCTCCTCTCCCCGCTGGCCAAGGCCGGTCCCTCCGACAAGAGCCAGAATGCGCCGGCGCTCGCCGCCTTTGCGGAGGCGGTGATCGGGAACCTGCAGGCCACGGTGGAGAACATCGCCCCGGCCGAGTTCGAGGCCGTGGTGGCGCTGCTGTCGGATCCGCGCCGTCACATTCATTTTACGGGCGGGCGCTTCACCGGCGCCCTGGCCCGCTATGCGGAAAGCCACTTCCGCATCGTGCGCAGCCACGTGGATTTCATCGAGGGGCAGCCGGTGCTCTGGCGCGACCGGATGATCGAGATCGGGCGCAAGGACGTGGTCGTCGCCTTCGACATCCGGCGCTACCAGGAGGACGTCACGGCCCTGTGCGAGACGGCCGCCAGGCAGGGCGCGACCGTGGTTCTTCTCACCGATCCCTGGCTCTCGCCCATCGCCCGTGTCGCCCGGCACGTGCTGCCGGCCCATATCGTGGCGCCCTCCAACTGGGACTCGTCCGCAGGCCTCCTGCTCCTGACCGAAGCTCTCGTGGCCGCCGTCACGAAACGGCTGTGGGACAGCGCCAAGCCGCGCATGGAGGCGGTGGAGCGGCTGCGGGGCGAACAGCGGTAACGTCTATTCCGCCGCTTCCGGCCGGGCTCTCTGCAGCCAGCCGATGAAGAACGGAAGGACCAGGCCGATTCCCAGGAAGCGGACCAGGTGGTGGATGCCCACATAGAGCGGGTCCAGGCCGAGGATCAGGGCCAGCACGGTCATGGCCTCGAGACCGCCCGGCGCGAAGGCGACGAGTCCGTTGGCGAAGCTGACCCCGGCGAGCCAGGCGGCGGCTCCGGCGAAGAGGGCCGCCACCACCATGCCGACCGTGAAGGAGCCGAGCGCGGACACGAGCGCCCGTCTCAGGGTCGAGCGCTGGAGGTTGCGGAACCGTTCGGCGATGAACAGCCCGATCAGCACGAGGCCACCCGTGGCGATCACCGGAGGGATGACGCCGGTCACCCACTCCGCTCCGTGGCTGACCGAGCTGACGACGGTGGCGCCAAGCAGGATCGGAGCGGCCACCTTCAGCCGGGCGAACGCCGTTCCCAGCGCGAGGCCGCCGAGGAGGATGAAGGCCATGCCGCCGGGGCTCTCGATGGGAAGCCCCTCGCCGACCAGCATGCCGGCATTGCCTCCGCCTCCCGTCACCACCACGAGGCTCGGCAGCAGGGCGATCAGCACGAAGAGGCGGAAGTTCTGCACGATGGCGATGGACGCCACCTCGGCCTTACGGTCGGCCGCCACGGCGAGGACCGTCGAGAGGGCGCCTGGGACGGAGGCCAGAACCGCATCGGCCTTGCGCCAGCCCGACATGCGCACGAGCCATGCGCTCGAGGCGGCCGAGATCGCCACGACGCCGATGACCAGCAGGATGAGGCTGCCCGGATAGCGCCCCATGGCGGCGATGGCGGCCGGCGTCACGGCGGCCCCCATGGCGGCCCCCGAGGTCAGCATGGCGGCATCGGACAACGCCTTCGGCAGCGGCACGGCCCAGCCGGTCAACCCCCACAGGGTGGCGGCGATCGCCGAGCCGGACAGCCACGCGGCCGGGACGCCGAGCCAGTAGAAGACGAGCCCGCCGAGAGCGGCGACGAGAATCTGCGCGAGATGGGCAAGGACAAGACGCATCACGGTTTGGCTCAATGGACGGCCCGGCCCCTTACGTCAAATGCCGATGGTGCGCAGTGGCCATGCGGTCACGGTCTGGCCATGGAACGACGCAAGCGTTGCGGAGATCCCGAAAGCCTGATGAGATTGCACCGCCAATCACGACACGGAGGAAACGGTGCTTCACGGACTCGACCCGGCGCTCAATGCCGACCTGCTGTATGTGCTCCGGTCTATGGGCCACGGAGACGATCTCGTGATCTGTGACGCCAATTTCCCCGCCGATTCCATTGCGCGCCAGACGGCCTATGGCCGCGTGATCCGGATGGACAATATCGGCTCGCCCCGGGCCATCCGGGCCGTCCTGTCGCTGATGCCGCTCGACAGCTTCGTCGACACTCCCGCGGAACGCATGGAAGTCGTCGGCAACCCCGACGACCTTCCGGCGATCCAGCAGGAAGCCCAGGCCGAAATCGACGCGGTGGCCCGCCGCGATGCCGGGCGTGACACCTGGCCGATGGGATCGGTCGAGCGCTTCGCGTTCTACGAGCGCGCCAAGCGGGCCTATGCGATCGTGGCGACCGGCGAGCGCCGCTTCTACGGCTGCTTCATCCTGAAGAAAGGGGTGATCCCGCCGCCCTAGCGCATCGTGCGGACCCTTCGGGTCCGCCCCCAAATGATGCGCTGCTCTAGGCGAGATTGCCGCTTCAGGCGACGAGCCTCGGCAGGGCTTCGCTGATCCGGCGGACCGCCTCTTCCACGTCCTCGGGCTTGCGCAGGTAGCACAGACGCAGGTAGCCCTCCCCGGCCTCCCCGAAGGCGGAGCCCGGGGCGAGGCCCACATTGGCCTCGTCGATGAGACGGAACGCGATATCCTTCGAGCTCGTGGCGCCCTTGATCTTCAGGAAGGCATAGAAGGCGCCGCTCGGCGGGGCCAGCTCCACGAGGCCGGTCTCGGCCAGCCGCCCGACGATGTCCCGCCCGCGGCGGGCCTTGGCGATCTGATCGTCCAGGAAGCTCTCACCCTGCTCGATGGCCGCGACGCCGGCGCGCTGGATGAAGACCGGCGTTCCCGAAGTCTGGTACTGGACCAGGTTCTCGATCACCTGCCCCATGGCGGGCGTGGCTTCGAGCCAGCCGAGACGCCATCCGGTCATGGCCCAGTTCTTGGAGAAGGTCTGGATGAAGAGGATCTTGTCGTCCACCGCCATGACATCGCGGAAGGAAGGCGCCCGTCCGTCGATCGCCAGCGCCGGATCGTGAATGAAGCGCCCGTAGATCTCGTCCGCCACGATCCAGAGGCCATGCCTCCTGGCGAGATCGAGCGCGGCGCGAAGATCCGCATGGCTTGCGACCCAACCGGTCGGGTTCGACGGCGAGTTGATGACGATGGCGCGGGTCCGTGAGGTGATGGCCTTTTCGAGACGCTCGAAATCGAGGTGCCAGCCTCGTGCATCGATGGTCATCGGCACGGCCACGGGACGGGCGCCGGCCACGGTGATCGCACCGGTGAAATTCGGCCAGGCCGGGGTCGGGACCAGCACCTCGTCGCCATGGCCCGCCAGCATGCGGAAGGCGAGTTGCATCGCCGGCATGCCGCCCGACGTCACGAAGAACCGCTCCGGATCGAAGGGTTTGGCGTAGACACGCTCGTGGTAGGCGGCGATGGCCTGGCGCAGTTCCGGAATGCCGCGCTGGTAGGTGTAGAAGGTCTCGCCTTCGGCAAGCGACCGGGCAGCCGCATCGCAGATGAAGGACGGGGTCGGCAGGTCACCCTCGCCCACCCAGAGCGGGATGATGCCGGGCTTCAGGCGACCGTAGCTGAACACGTCCACGATTCCGCTTGTCGGCGCCTGCTCCGCCTCGGGGCGCAGGTTGAGAACGGACGGAATCGACACGGACGCATTCATGGGACATTTCCTCGAAGACGGGCGATCAGGCATGGCCCGTTCGCCCGCTCAAGGCAAGCCTGGAATAGGTCTCATCACGAAAGACGAAGGGTCCGATCGAAACCTGTGATCGATCTCAGGTCGTCCGTCCGGTCTTCAGGAGGTCGCGGATCTCGGTCAGCAGCTTCACGTCGGCGGGGATTTCCGGGGGCTTATCGGCCGTGCCGGTCTTCGCATCCTCCGTGCGGCGGAGCCGGTTCATGCCCTTGACCAGGAGGAAGAGGATCCAGGCGATGATGGCGAAGTTGATGGCGACCGTGATGAAGTTGCCCCAGCCGAGCACTGCGCCCTGCTTCTTGGCCTCGTCGAGCGACCCCGCCGTGACGTTGCCCGACAGGGCCGTGAAGTAGTTCGAGAAATCGAGGCCGCCGGTGATCGCCCCGATGATCGGCATGAAGATGTCGCCGACGAGGGAGTCCACGATCCTGCCGAACGCGGCACCGATGATGATGCCGATGGCGAGATCGACCACGTTGCCGCGCAGGGCGAACTGCTTGAATTCATTCCACATGACCGGACCTCTCTGCTTGCCCCCTGGCTAAAGCTGCCCGATCTGGGAATTTCGTCAAGCTTCCCGGGCGGCCAGGAGATCCTGCAGGTCGAGGCGCTGGGTGACCATGGCGAGCTCGCCCTCGGCGGTTCTCGGCCATTGCTCCGGCGGCCGGTCGACATAGAGCTCGATGCCGTTGCCGTCGGGATCGCTCAGGTAGAGCGCTTCGCTCACCCCGTGATCGCTCGCACCCTGGAGGGCAATGCCGGCCTCGGCGAGCCGGTAGAGCGCGTCGGCGAGAGCGGCCCGCGTCGGGTAGAGGATCGCCACATGGTAGAGACCGGTGGTGCCGGGAGGCGGCGGGGACCCGCCCTTGCTCTCCCAGGTATTGAGACCGATGTGGTGATGATAGCCCCCGGCCGACACGAAAGCCGCCTGGGTGCCGTAGCGCTGGATCAGTTCGAAGCCGAGCACGCCGCAATAGAAGGCGAGCGCCCGGTCGAGATCGGCCACCTTCAGGTGGACATGGCCGATCCGGACGCCCGGATCGATGGGGCGGGCCACCGGCCTCCCGGCGGCATCGTGGGGAATGGGCTTGATCATGGCGCGAACCTCAGGCCGAACGGGTGGACAATACGGGCGCAGTCTTCGCCGAACCGGCCCTGACGGCAAGCGCGCCGTCTCCCAGGAGGGCCTGGGCCACGAGAGCGACGATCCAGAACGCCAGGTACTCCCAGCCGCCCTTCGGGTTGTTGAAGAAGAACCCGGCCGGGCCGTGCACGAACGCAATCGCGCCGAGAAGGACCGGGATCAGAGCCAGAGCGACCCAGCGGGTAAAGAACCCGAGGATGAGAGCGATGCCGCCGGCCGTCTCGGCCGCGATGGTCAGGTAGGCCAGGGCCGGAGGAAGTCCGAGGCTGCCGAAGAACTGGGCTGCGCCGGCGGGCGTGAACACGAAAACCTTGAGGCCGGCATGGGCCAGGAACAGGACGCCGAGCGTGATCCGCAGGATCAGGGCGGCGTAGGGAGCGGTACGGGTATCGATCATCGGAGATCTCCTGAAACGGGTTATTTCCTATGATCTCAAACCAGCGATATGATAATCCGCGAACTGGAATTTCACCTCACACCCGTAGAGTGAGATCAAGCCATGCTCGACCGTGTCACCGGCATGCAGGTCTTCGTTCGCGTCGCGACGCTCGGCAGCTTCTCGGCGGCGGCGCGGGCGCTCCACCTGTCCCAGACCATGGTGACGAAGCATGTGGCCGCCCTGGAGGACCGCCTCGGCGTGAAGCTCCTGCACCGGTCCACGCGCAAGCTGGCACTGACCGAAGCGGGACGGAGCTATCTCGCCGCCTGCGAGCGCATTCTGGCCGAGATCGAGGAGGCGGACGCCTCGGCCAGCCTCGATCGCGTCGAGCCCAGGGGGATGCTGCGGCTCAACGTCCCCCTCACCTTCGGTTTCCGCCAAGTCGTCCCGGCTCTTGCCGAGTTCAGCCGGCTCTACCCTGCCGTCTCGTTCGACCTGGGACTGGCCGACCGCTATGTCGATCTCGTGGAGGAAGGATGGGACTTGGCGGTCCGGATCGGCCGGCTGAAGGATTCGAGCCTCGTCGTCCGTCGGCTCGCCGCCTGCCGGACCGTCGTCTGCGCCTCCCCGGCCTACCTGGCGGCGCATGGAACCCCGCGGACCCTGGAGGATCTCGCCCGGCACAATTGCCTCGGCTACACCCTGCCGAGCGCCATCGGGGCGAGCCGGTGGACCTTCGGCATCGACGGTGCCGTCGTCATGCCCATTCAGGGCAACCTGCGGGCCAATAACGGCGATGCGCTTCTGGCCGCCGCCGTCGCCGGACAGGGGCTGATCTATCAACCCACCTTCATCGTGGGCGACAGCCTGCGGGCAGGCGATCTCGTCCCGGTCCTGCGCGACTACCCGACCTACGAACCCGCCATCCATGCCGTCCTGCCCTCCGGCCGGCAGGCTCCGGCCAAGGTCCGCGCCTTCGTGGCGTTCCTGGCCGAGCGTTTCGGGCCCGAGCCGGAATGGGACCGGGACCTGTGACGGTCCCGCCATGGCTTTCACGCGCCTGAACGGCTAAACCTGTCGAATGTGTGCTTTTGAGGGTTGAGCCTATGGTTGCCACCTGGGCCGTCGTGCTGTCGGCGCTGGTCTATCTCTGCTTCCTGTTCACGGTGGCCCATTGGGGCGATTATGGCGGGCGGCGATTCATTCAGGGCCCGGCCCGCTCGACCATCGCGTCCCTCGCCCTTGCCGTCTATTGCACGTCCTGGACCTTCTTCGGATCGGTCGGGCTCGCCAGCCATTCCGGCTTCGACTTCCTGGCCATCTATATCGGGCCGATCCTCGTCATCGGACTGGGCTATCCCCTCGTGGCCCGGATCGTCAGGGTGGCGAAGACGCAGAACATCTCCTCCATCGCCGACTTCGTCGCGGCCCGCTACGGCAAGAGCGAACCGGTGGCCGCCCTCGTCAGCCTGATCGCGCTCGTCGGCTCCGTGCCCTATATCGCATTGCAGCTGAAGGCGGTCTCGTCATCCCTCGACGTTTTTCTGGAAGCGGCCAACGAGACGTTCCCGTCGCAGCTTCCCTTCATCGGCGATCTCGCCTTCGTGGTGGCGCTCGTGCTCGCGGGCTTCGCCGTCGCGTTCGGCACCCGGCACACGGACGCGACGGAGCACCAGAACGGGCTCCTTCTGGCGATCTCCCTGGAATCCCTGGTCAAGCTCATCGCCTTCCTGGTCGTCGGCGGATACATCACCTTCGTGATGTTCGACGGCTACGACGCCATCGTGCAGCGCCTCCATGCGCAGGGGACCACGGCGGATCTGATGAGCCGGACCTCCGGCTTCGGCAGCTACATCACCCTCATCCTGCTCTCCACCTGCGCGGCGCTCCTCCTGCCGCGCCAGTTCCACGTGACGGTGGTCGAGAACCACGACATCGCGGATCTGAAGCGGACCGCGTGGCTGTTCCCGCTCTATCTGGTCCTCATCAACCTCTTCGTGATCCCGATCGCGCTCGCCGGGCTCGCGGCGTTTCCGGAGGGTGCGGTCGATCGGGACATGACCCTGCTGGCATTGCCCCTCGCCGACGGGGCGGGCGCCGTCGCGGTCATCGCCTTCCTGGGCGGCTTCTCGGCCGCCACAGCCATGGTGATCGTCGATTCCGTCGCGGTCGCGGTGATGATCTCGAACCACCTCGTGATGCCCATCGTCCTGCGGCGGCGCGCCTTTGCGGGCATCGATCCCGGCAACTTCGTCATCGGCGTGCGGCGCATTTCGATCGTTATCGTCATTCTCCTGGGCTATGCCTATTACCGCGCCTCCGGTGACGCGGCGCTTGCCGCCATCGGGCTTCTCTCCTTCGCGGCCATCGCGCAGGTCGCGCCTGCCTTTCTCGGCGGGCTCATCTGGTCGCGCGGCACGGCGTTCGGGGCCAGCATCGGGCTCGTGGTCGGCTTCCTCACCTGGGCCTACACGCTTCTCCTGCCGAGCCTCGTCTGGGACGGGGTGTTCTGGTCCGACGTGGTCGTCACCGGTCCCTTCGGGATTACGGCCCTCAAGCCCACCGCCCTGTTCGGCGTCGACCTGCCTCAGCTGACCCATGGCGTGGTCTGGAGCCTGACGCTCAACATCCTGTGCTATGTCGGCTTCTCCCTGTGGCGGCCGGTGACCGCCATGGAGCAGATCCAGGCGGATCTGTTCATGGGCGAGGCTGCCGCCTCGGCGGCGCCGAGCTTCCGCCTGTTCCGCGCCAGCGTCACGATCGGCGAACTGCGCGCCACCGTGGCCCGCTATCTCGGCGAGGAGCGGACGAACCGCTCCTTCGAAGGATTCACCCATAGCCGCGGACAGAACCTCGACCCGCGGGCCGAAGCCGATGTTCATCTCCTGCGCTATGCGGAACATCTCCTGGCATCGGCCATCGGCACGGCGTCCTCGCGCCTCGCGCTGTCGCTGCTCCTGCGCCGCCGGACCGTTTCCACGGAGGCCGCCCTCAAGCTGCTCGACGATGCCTCCGCGGCCATCCAGCACAGCCGCGACCTGCTCCAGCATGCGCTCAACTACGCCAAGCAGGGCATCACCGTCCTCGACAGCGAACTGCGCCTGCTCGCGTGGAACCAGGCCTTCATCGATCTCTACGACATGCCGCCCAACTTCGTGCATGTGGGAATCAGCATGGAGCGCATCGTGCACTACAATGCCTCGCGCGGCTCCTACGGACCGGGCCGAATCGACGAACTCGTCGAGGCCCGCCTGCACTCCTTCCGGCACGATGTGGAGCCCGTTCGGCTCAAGCTTTTTCCCTCCGGCAAGGTGATCGAGATCCGGTCGAACCTGCTTCCCGACGGCGGCCACGTGACCACCTACACGGACGTGACCGAAACGGTTCTCGCCGAAGAGGCGAGCCGCCGGGCGAACGAGACCCTGGAACAGCGCGTGCGCGAGCGAACCGAGGAACTGACGCGCCTCAACGAGGCCCTGCGCGGCGCCAAGGCCGAGGCCGACGAGGCGAACATCTCGAAGACGCGCTTTCTCGCCGCCGCCTCGCACGACATCCTGCAGCCCCTCAATGCGGCGCGCCTCTACGCCGTCTCCCTCGTGGAGCGCGATCGCGAGGCGGGCGACGCGACGCTGGCCGAAAACATCGACGCCTCCCTCGACGCGGTCGAGGAGATCCTGACCGCCATCCTCGACATCTCGCGCCTCGACACCGGCGCCATGAAGCCGCAATGGTCGAGCTTCCGCATCGACGAGCTGTTCCGCCAATTGCAGCGCGAGTTCGAGCCCGTGGCCCGCAACAAGGGCCTGAAGCTCACCTTCGTGCCCTCGTCCCTGACGGTGCGCTCCGACCGGCGCCTGATGCGGCGCCTGCTGCAGAACCTGATCTCCAACGCCATCAAGTACACGCCGTCGGGCCGCGTGATCGTCGGCGGACGCCGGCGCGGCGGCCATCTCGTGCTGGAGGTCTGGGATACGGGCTTGGGCATTCCGCCCTCGAAGCAGCGCATCGTCTTCCGCGAGTTCCAGCGCCTCGATCAGGGCATGAAGGCCGCGCGGGGCCTGGGCCTCGGCCTGTCCATCGTCGAGCGGATCGGGCGCGTGCTGAAGCATCCGGTCACGCTGAATTCGGAAGTCGGCCGCGGCTCCGTGTTCCGGGTCGAGGTGCCGGTCGTGGCGGCTCTGCCGGCGACGGCCGCAGCGCCCGAGCCGCCGAAGCCGGCCGCCACCGTGCTGTCGGGTCTGCGGGTGCTGGTGATCGACAACGAGCCGGCGATCCTCGAAGGCATGCGCCTTCTCCTTTCGGGCTGGGGCTGCGATACCTGGACGGCATCCGATCTCGACACCGCCCATCAGGCCCTCAGAACGCACAAGGCTCTGCCCGAGGTGATCATCGCCGATTACCACCTCGACGACACGGACGGGCTCGAGCTGATCAAGGCCCTGCGATGGAAGACTCAGGTCGACACGCCGGCCGTGCTCGTGACCGCCGACCGCACGCCGGCCGTTCGCGACGCCGCAGCGGCCATGAACATCCACGTGCTCAACAAGCCCCTGAAGCCGGCGGCCCTGCGGGCGCTGCTGACCCAGTGGCGGGCGACGAAAGTGGCGGCCGAGTAGGAACCGGCGCGCCGTCATCAGCGGCCCTGTGCCGTTGATCCCGATACCGAGAAGCGCTGGGCTTCAGACAATCGGATCGCCGGGACAGGCCCGGCCATGACGGGGGAGAGGTCGCGAGAAGAGTGTCACCCCGCCTGCAACGCGCGATCCACCGCCGCAAGCGCGTGGAGTGTCGTCGTGTCGAACAGGGGCACGGCGCTGTCCTCGTCGGAGACCAGCAGCATGATCTCGGTGCATCCGAGGATGATCCCCTGTGCGCTGCGTTCGATCAGGCGCCCGATGATCTCGCGGTAGGCCTGACGCGATTCCGGCCTGATGGTCCCGAGCACGAGCTCCTTGTAGATGATCTCGTGCACGATCCGCCGGTCATCCTCGTTCGGGACCATCACATCCAATCCATGATGCTGCTGCAGGCGGCCCTTGTAGAAATCCTGCTCCATGGTGAAGGCCGTGCCGAGCAGGCCGATGCGTTCCAACCCGGCCGCCTTGATCTTTGCGGCCGTCGGATCGGCGATGTGAAGAAGCGGAAGGCTCACGGCCGACGAGACCGCATCGGCGAGGCGGTGCATCGTGTTGGTGCAGATGACGATGAAGTCGGCTCCGCCGCGCTCCAGGCGCAGGGCGGCTTCCGTCATCGCCCCGGCGAGCCGGTCCCATTCGCCGTCATGCTGGAGCCGCTTGATGTCCTCGAAATCGAAGGAATACATCAGGCACTGCGCCGAGTGCACCCCGCCGAGCCGCCGGTTCGTCTCCTGGTTGATGATACGGTAATACTCGGCCGAGCTTTCCCAGCTCATGCCGCCGATGAGCCCGATCGTCCTTGGTCGCATGGCAGGTCCTTACGGGTTCGCCCGGTAGGGCTCGCGCCCGCTCGTCAGCGCATCGTCCAGAAGGTCGAGCCGGTCCTGGCCCCAGAACACCTCCCCGTCGAGCACGTAGGCCGGCGAGCCGAAGACGTCCCCCGCCACCGCATTTTCCAGGTTGAGGGCATAGATCGCCTCGGTGGTGCTGCCGGTCACCACGTCCATGAGGGAAGACGAGTCGAGCCCGGCCTGCTCGGCGAGTTCGGAGAGAACGAGCGGATCGGACAGGTCCCGCTCCTCCTCCCACACCGCCGCGAAAGCCCGCCGCAGGAAGCTGTCGGGACTATTGCCGGAGGCCGTGATCGCGATGACGAAACGGTCGGCGAGGTTCACGTCGAAGGGCCAGTGCTTCGGGTTGATGTTGAACGACAGGCCGCGCTTCTCACGCCAGCGCTGCAATTCGAGGATCCGGTAGCGCTGGCGCGCCGGGTGGCGCTGGGCCAGGGGCAGGCCGCCGGTCTCCGAGAAGACGCGGCCGAGGAAGACGGGCTTGTAATTGACCTCGACCCCATGCTTCTGCGCGATCTCCATGAAAGGCGCATGGCCGATATAGGCCCAGGGGCTCACGAGGGAGAAGTAATAGTCGATGGTGCGGGGCATGGGTCCGATTCGGGGTTCTCGCAGGCCGGAACGGCGTCGGCCACACCTTGGACCATCAGGCGGCGCTCTTCAACGTCTCTTCGGCCATGAGGAAAGCCTCCACCTCCGGGGCGGCCGCGGGCGCCTCCGCATCGACGCCGATCTCGCCGAGCAGGCGCTCCATGGGCACGAAGCGCCGCTCCCTGCGGTCATAAAGCCCCGCCCGCACGAGCGCGATGGCGTTGAGGACGGGGCTGCCGTCCCGGGCCTTCGAGATCAGCCGGTGCTCCATCACCACATGGCTGGCCGACCAGGTGAGGATGCGGGTCTCCAGCATGAAGGAGCGAAAGGGCCTGAGTTCCCGCCGGAAGCGGATCTGTCCCGCTCCCACGACGGGCACCCAGCCGTGCCTGAGGATGGGGCGCCACAGGCCGGAGCGGATCATGATGTCGGTGCGCCCGAGATCCATGAGGGTCCAGTATCGCCCGTTGTTCATGTGCAGAGACGTATCCAGATCATGCGGCCATACCCGGAACCCCAGGCGCGACACGTCCCGCACCGGGTCGAGCCTCTTTCGGAAGAGCGACGCGACGATGAGGTGAAGGACCCGCAGCCAGAGATTCATGCCAGGCCCATGCCCGTCTGGCGCTGAAACAGGATCAGGTCGAGGGAGGGAGCCTCGAGGCCGAAGCCGGTGAGCAGGCCGTGGACCTGACCACGATGATGGGTCTGGTGATTGAAGAAGTGGGCCAACGCCGGCGCCAGGGGCTGCTCGACCTCGGCGGGGTTCGTGATCGTCCGATAGCGGATGCGCCCCGCGAGGTCGGCGTCGGACAGGCCGTCGATGTAGCCGACGATCCGCGCGTCCTCCCGGTCGCGCGCCTCGCGAAGTTCGGAGAAACCCTCGAACAGGATCGCGTCGAGCCGGTTCGGCGCATCCCCCTGCCCGGTGAACCGCCTCATCCAGATGCGGTCGGTGGCGAGGAGATGATTGAGCGTGCCGTGCACCGACTTGAAGAACGCCCCGCGGTCCGCGCGGTAATCCGCATCGGACAGGCGCGCAGCAACATCGTAGATGCGCGCGTTGCACCACGCATTGTAGCCCGCCATCATGGCAAAGTGCGGCTTCATGGGGAGCCCCTTCCGTGTCTTCACACCCTCCGAGTCATGGGACGCAGGAGGGTATCGGTCAAGGTTTTGCCGAGCCCCCTCCCCGCCATGGCCGGGCTTGGCCCGGCCATCCCGATGCGGTAAGGCGCGGCGCTTCCCGGATCGGGATCACCGGCACAGGGCCGGCGATGACGAGACGCGGAGGACGATCAAGCCGCCTTCCTCGTTCCCGCGGCGCGGCCGTAGAACGTGTCGCCCGAGGCGGCCATGTCGAGGAGAATCCTCGGCGGCGCGAAGCGGTCGCCGTGCCTGGACTGCAGGCTCTGGCACAGGGCCACGAAGGCCTTCGCGCCCATGAAGTCGATGTAGGACAGCGCACCGCCCGTATAGGGGGCGAAGCCGAAGCCGAGGATCGACCCCACATCCGCCTCGCGCGGATCGGTGACCACCCCTTCCTCGAAGGTGCGGGCCGCTTCCAGGGCCTGGGTCACGAGCAGGCGCTGCTTCAACTCCTGCATGTCGACGAACTCGGGCTCGACGTGCCTGGTCTGCAGATCTTTCAGGCCCGGCCACAGGCGCTTCTGCCCGCCCTCGGGATAATCGTAGAAGCCTTTCCGGTTCTTGCGGCCGAGACGTCCCCCCTTCTCGACGAGCGTGGTGAGCAACTCCTCCTGCTCCGGCACGATGGCGGCTTCACCCAGCTGCACCTTGGTGGCGCGCAGGATCTTGAGGCCGAGATCGACCCCGACCTCGTCGTTGAGGGAGAGCGGCCCGACCGGCATGCCGGCCTGCCTGCCCGCCTGCTCGATCATCGCGGCCGGCAGCCCCTCGGTGAACATGAGGTGTCCCTCGAGGATGTAGGCGAGCACGCAGCGATTGGCGAAGAAGCCGCGCGAGTCGTTGACGACGATCGGCGTCTTCTTGATCAGGCGCACGTAATCGAGCGCCGTCGCGAGCGCCCTGTCGCCCGTCTCCTTGCCCATGATGATCTCGACCAGCATCATCTTCTCGACCGGCGAGAAGAAGTGGATGCCGATGAACTGGTCGGGCGTCTTCGCCTGCTGGGCCAAGCCGGTGATCGGCAGGGTCGAGGTGTTGGACGCGAAGACGCAGTCCGGCCGGATCGCGGCCTCGACCTTCTGGATCACCTCGGCCTTGACCTTGGGATCCTCGAACACGGCCTCGATGACGAGATCGCAATCCTTGAGATCGGCGTAATCGGCCGACGGCGTGATGCGGGCGAGCAGCGCATCGCGGTCCGCCGTCTTGGCGCGGCCCTTCATGATCTGGTCGGTCATGAGCTTGTGCGAATGGGCCTTGCCCTTCTCGGCCGATTCCCTATCGCGGTCGATGAGCACCACGTCGAGACCGGCATTGGCCGTGACGTAGGCGACGCTCGCGCCCATGAAGCCCGCGCCGACGACGCCGACCTTCTTCAGGCTCGTCGGCGGCACGTCCTTCGGACGGCGCGCGCCCTTGTTGAGATCCTGCATGGAGATGAAGAGCGTACGGATCATCGCCGCCGCCTCCTTCGACCGCAGGATCTTGGCGAACCAGCGCGACTCCACCTTCAGGGCGAGATCCATCGGGAGCTGCAGCCCCTGATAGACGGATTCCAGGATCGCGCGGATCGCCGGGTAATTGTCCTGGGTCTCGCGCCGGTAGATGGCGTTGGCCGGAGGCCAGATCTGCATGCCGGCCGCGGAATAGACCTTGTTCGACGGCAGCTTGTAGCCCTTCTGGTCCCAGGGCGCGACGGCCGAACCGCCTTGCCTGATCCAGTCCCTGGCCGTCTCGACGATGGCCTCGCGCGGCGCGACCGCATGGACGAGGCCCATGTTGCGGGCCATGAGCGGACGGATCTGCTCGCCCTTGAACAGCATCTGCAGGGCATCGCCCGTCTGCATCAGGCGCGCCACGCGTTGGGTGCCGCCGGCGCCCGGGAAGAGCCCGACCTTCACCTCGGGCAGGCCGACGCGGGTGGAGTCCACGTCCGAGAGCACGCGGAAATGGCACGCAAGCGCGAGCTCGAAGGCGCCGCCGAGGCAGACGCCGTGGATGGCCGCGGCAAACGGCTTGCCGCAGGTCTCGAGGCGGCGATAGAGCAGCGAGAGCCGGCGCGATTCCTCAAAGAAGAACTGCATCGCGGCCTCTTCGCCCTTCTCCTTGGCGAGCCGCGCGTATTCTGCGCCGAGGCCCTGAAGCATGGTGAGATCGGCCCCGCCGGAGAAAGCCTCCTTGCCGGAGGTGATCACACAACCCTTGATCGCCTCGTCGCCGGCGACCGTCTCGATGATCTGCTCCAGTTCGCCCATCACCTCGGGGGTGATCACGTTCATGGAGCGACCGGGCATGTCCCAGGTGGCGACCGCAATCCCGTCGGAATCCGTCTCGAAGCGGAAATTGGTGAAGTTCGTCATGATGGTTCTCCCGTTCCCGCCGTCTCAAACCCGCTCGATGATCGCAGCCGTGCCCATGCCGGCCGCGACGCACAGGGTGATCAGGGCCGTCTGCTTGTCCGTGCGCTCCAGCTCGTCGAGCACGGTGCCCAGGATCATCGCCCCGGTGGCGCCGAGCGGGTGGCCCATGGCGATGGCGCCGCCGTTCACGTTCACCTTCGCCGGGTCGAGATCCATCGCCTGCATGTAGCGCAGCACCACGGACGAGAAGGCCTCGTTGATCTCGAAGAGGTCGATGTCGTCCTTCGTCATGCCGGCCTTGCGCAGGGCGAGTTCCGACACGTCGATGGGGCCGGTGAGCATGAGTGCGAGATCGGACCCGATGGACGCGAAGCCCTTGAGGCGCGCGCGGGGCTTCAGGCCCGCCTTCGCGCCGCCTTCCCGGCTGCCGACGAGCACCGCGGCGGCACCGTCCACGATCCCCGAGGAATTGCCCGCGTGATGCACGTGATCGATGAACTCCACGTCCGGGTGCGCCGCGGTCGCGACCGCGTCGAAGCCGCCCATCTCGCCCATCTGCACGAAAGCGGCCTTCAGCTGGCCCAGCGACTGCATGTCGGTCTGCGGCCGCATGTGCTCGTCCTTCGCCAGGATCGTGACGCCGTTGACGTCCTTCACGGGCACGACGGACCTGGCGAAGCGGCCCTCGTCCCAGGCCCTGGCGGCGCGCTTCTGGGACTCGACCGCGTAGGCGTCCACGTCGTCGCGCGAGAAGCCGTACTTCGTGGCGATGAGATCCGCCGAGATGCCCTGGGGCAGGAAATAAGTGGGAATGGCGATGCCCGGATCGACCGGCCATGCGCCGCCCGACGCCCCCATGCCGATGCGGCTCATGGATTCGACGCCGCCCCCGATGGCGATATCCTTCATGCCCGACATCACCTGCGCGGCCGCGAGGTTCACGGCATCCAGCCCCGAGGCGCAGAAGCGGTTGATCTGCACGCCGGGAACCTCCTTGCCGAAGCCCGCCTTCAGGGCCGCGGCGCGTGCGATGTCGCCGCCGGCCTCGCCGATGGGATCGACGCAGCCGAGCACCACGTCCTCCACGAGCATCGGATCGAGATCGTTGCGCCTGCGGATGGCGTCGAGCGCCGTCACGGCGAGATCGACCGCCGGAACCTCGTGCAGCGAACCATCCTGTTTGCCGCGGCCGCGCGGGGTGCGAACGGCGTCATAGATAAAGGCATCAGCCATGAGGGTCTCCCGGTCGTGTGGTCGTCCCGGACGCAAGGCGCGCCGGGATCGTTGTCGGATAAGGAACGCTTTACTTGCTGGGCGGTCAGAACGCGTCCGCCGGCAGCGCCATGGTCGTGTCCGCCCCGGTGGAGATGCGGGCGAGACGCATGCCGGTCTCGGGCATCATCCGCTCCATGAAGAAGCGGCCGGTCAGGAGCTTGGCATCCATCTTGTCGGCGACGCCGTTGCCCTCGGCCTTCTTCGCCTGGGCCACCTTCGCCATCCGGGCCCACATGTATCCCAGGGCCACGAGGCCGAAGAGATGCATGTAGTCGGTGGCGCCCGCGCCGGCATTGTCGGGCTTCGTCATGGCGTTCTGCATGAACCACATGGTGGCCTGCTGCAGATGGCCGAGGCCCTGCTGCAGGGGCGCCACATAGGCCTTCAGGCCATCGTCGCCGGCATTCTCCTGGCAGAAGGCGCCGACCTCGTTGAAGAACGCCATGATGGCCCGCCCGCCGTCCTTGCCGAGCTTGCGGCCGACGAGATCCATGGCCTGGATGCCGTTGGCGCCCTCGTAGATCATGGCGATGCGGGCGTCGCGCACGAACTGCGACATGCCCCATTCCTCGATGTAGCCGTGGCCGCCGAACATCTGCTGCGCCTTCACGGCGTTGTCGAAGCCGAGATCGGTGAGCACGCCTTTCACCACGGGAGTCATCAGACCCATGTAGTCCTCGGCGGTCTGGCGCTGCGCCTCGTCGGACGAGCGATGCGCGATGTCGCTGTTCAGCCCGGTCCAGACGATGAGCGCCCGCGCCGCCTCGTTGAACGCCTTGATGGAGAGCAGCGTGCGGCGCACGTCCGGATGCACGATGATCGGATCGGCCGGCCTGTCGGGGAACTTGGCCCCGGTGAGCGCACGGCCCTGGAGGCGGTCCTTCGCGTAGGCCACGGCGTTCTGATAGGCGACTTCCGACTGGGACAATCCCTGGACGCCGACCGCGAGCCGCGCCTCGTTCATCATCACGAACATGGCGTTGAGGCCGCGATTCGCCTCGCCGATCAGCCAACCCGTGGCGCCGTCGTAGTTCATCACGCAGGTGGCGTTGCCGTGAATGCCCATCTTGTGCTCGAGCGACCCGCAGGAGACGCCGTTGCGCTCCCCGAGGGAGCCGTCGGCGTTGACGAGGATCTTCGGCACCACGAAGAGCGAGATGCCCTTGGTTCCGGCGGGCGCTCCCTCGATGCGGGCCAGCACCAGGTGGACGATGTTCTCCGCCATGTCGTGCTCGCCGGCCGAGATGAAGATCTTGGTGCCGGTGATGGCATAGGAGCCGTCACCGTTCGGCACGGCCTTGGTCTTGAGCAGGCCCAGATCCGTGCCGCAATGAGGCTCGGTCAGGTTCATGGTGCCGGTCCAGGCGCCCTCGACCATCTTCGGCAGATAGGTCTTCTTCTGCTCGTCGGTCCCGTGCACCATGAGGGCCGCGATGGCCCCCTGGGTCAGGCCCGGATACATGCCGAGCGCCAGGTTGGCCGAGGACACGAATTCCTGCATCACCGTGTTGAGGACGGAGGGCAGCCCCTGGCCGCCGTATTCCTCGGGCGCGGCCAGTCCCATCCAGCCGCCGGCGGCATAAGCGTCGTAGGCTTGCCTGAAGCCCTTCGGGGTCGTGACCGAGCCGTCCGGATGGCGGGTGCAGCCCTCCTGGTCGCCGGAGAGGTTCAGGGGCGCGAACACCTCCTCGCAAAGCTTGGCGCCCTCGGCGAGGATCGCCTCCACCGTCTCGGAGGTCGCATCGGCGAAACCGGGCAGGTTGTTGTGACGCTCAATCGGGAACACGTCGTTCAGGAGGAACATGACGTCTTCGACGGGGGCCTTGTAGACCGGCATTCGAACTCTCCCAGATCGCATTCCGGCATGAACGTTCCCATGAGGAAGATGCCGGTCAAGTAGATAGTTTACATATAAACCATTTCGCCGTTTTGGAAAGAGGTAGGGTGGGAAATCTTTGGCGGAAGCGGCAACGACCGGGGCCCGCCCGCCTCGACCCCATCACGAGGCGACCTCCCCGTCTTCCGGGAGGATCGGATTTTGGAGCGGCCGGCGATCGCGCGGCAGCATCCGGGGCCAGAGGCGCATCAGCGCGGCGGGGCGAGCGCTTCAGCGGGAGGTGGCCCGGCCTTTCCGCCCTCCCAAGCGAAAACGCCCATCCGTCCGCAGACCAGCGGTCTGCGGACGGATGGGCTGTCTCGGACGATTGCGTTCCGGCGCTGCGGCTCAGGCCGCCACGGCGAGGCCCGCGCGGCGGGCCTGGAGCTCGGCCAGGGCCTCTTCGATCTCGCCCTTCTGCTGCTCGAGAGGCGGATCTGATCTTCGATCTGGTCGAGAGACAGCTTGAGATTCATCGCCGCTCCATTGCCGGACCGCTCTTCGGCCACCATGGCGCGGATCTCGGTCAGCGTGAAGCCGAGCTGCTTGCCCTTGAGGATGACGGAGAGACGCTCGCGGTCGCGGGCATCGTAGATTCGTGCCGTCCCGTCCCGTCGGGGCGAGAGAAGGCCACGGTCCTCGTAGAACCGCAGGGTGCGGAGAGTGACCCCGAACTCGCGGGCCAGATCGCCGATCGTATAAAGTCTTGCACTCTCGCCGGCAGGAGTGCTGCCTATAATGTGGTCCATGGAACCCTCCGTGATTTCTTCATGACGAGGCAAGTCTGAGAACTTCCCCTTCAGTAATGAAATGATATAATATATCTTTAGCCAATTGCAATATTGTTACGTTTCGGATCTGCCGCTGGGGTAAAGGCAGAGCGCTTCGGAAGATTACCGTTACGGAAGATATGAGACCCCATGCCCGGATCGTCGCTAAATCCCCTCTGCTTAACGGGTTTTTTACTATGCCGGACGGAAGTTGCAGCGCTGGGCAAGGGGTCGTGACGCGAGGTGATTCGCCTCTCTCAGGCTCCGGGTCCGTCAGGCGCGCACCGGCACGGGGCCGTGCGGGCCTTCTCGAGTTCACGCGTACCCCGGCGAGCCCAACCATGAGACGACCCGTCTTCTCAAGATCTGACGACCTGGATCTCGATGCCCGCGCGCTGATCTCCGCCGCGGCTCGACAGGCCGGCATGAGCCTCGAGGAGTGGATCGCAGCCGTCCTCGAAGAGGCTCGGGACAGGCCCGGATCAACACCGGGGCGGGCGGGCAGCGATCTCGACGGTCTCATTGCCCGGATGTCCGCCCGTTCGCGGCCCAAGCGCGACTACGACACCCTGATGGCCGCCGTGGCGGCGCAGAACGGGCGCCCCGCTCAGGATCAGGCCTCCCGGACCGCGGTGGCGCTCGAATCCATGGCAAGCTGGATCGAACAGGCGGAGATCCGCCTGACCGACGCCACCCGCAGCTCCGCGGATCAGCAGGAGCGGATCGCCGCCGTGCTCTCGGAGGCCCTGTCGTCCCTCAAGGAGCGTCTCGAGACGGTGGAGCGGCAGGTCACGGCGGAGCGGGCTGCCCCGCCACGCATCGAATTTCCGGTCGAGGAGGCGCTCAAGGCGCTCGCCCCCGTGTCCGAAACCCTGGTCGGCCTGCGGGCCGACATGTCCCGTCTCGCCGCCCATCTCGAACAGCCCAATCCGGCCTTGACCCCTGCCGTCGACGGGATCCGCGCGGAGATCGACGGCCTGCGCTCCGGCATCGAAAGTCTGGCGACCCGTGAGGAGATCGCCGCGCTCGACGCCGCCCTCGGGTCGATCGCCAAGGATCTCGGCCAGGGGCCGACGGCCCGAGACATGCGCACCCTCGCCGGCTCGATCACCGTGCTCTACGAGCAGATCCGGTCCCTCGCGGGAGAGGTGAGCGAAGAGCTGCACGGGCGCATCGGCCAGGAAATCGACCAGATCAAAGCCAAGATCGACGCGGTGGCCGCGTCCGGGGTGGACCGCTCGGTCGTGGATTTCCTCAGCGGCCAGATCGTCGACATGCGCCAGGATCTGGCGCACCGGGCCGAGCCGCAGCAGATCGCCCGGCTCTCCGGCGAGATCGAGGCCCTCGCCCGCCAGTTGTCGGAGCTGCGCCTCCATCAGGTGAGCAAGAGCGATTTCACCGCCCTGAAGTCGTCCCTCGACGACGTCTGCTCGGCCCTCTACGTCACCGCCACGGCGCAGGAGACGAGCCGGGTTCCCGAGCAGCTCGAGACCTTGAGCCGCAGCGTGGACCTTCTCGCCCGCCGCCCTCAACCGGCACCGGCGGACCTGACCCCGATCAGCGAGCAGCTCGCCCTGCTGACCGAGCGCATGGCCGGCCTGTCGGAAAGCCGCGCCGCGGGCGGCGAGACGCTGATCGACAGGATCGAGCATTTGTCATCGCGGATCGAGGCCGTGGCCGAAAGGGAGGCTCAGCCCCGCGAGCCCCTGATCGAGCGGTTCGACCGAATCGAGCAGGAGCTGCGCGAACTCGTCCGGCAGGCCGACACCTCCGGCATGGCGCAGATGCTGCGATCCATCGACCAGAAGCTCGAACGGGCGCCGTCTCAGCCCGCAAGCCTCGATGCTCTCGAGCGCCAGGTGGCGGCTCTGGCCGAGCGGTTCGATCAGATGCCGGGGGCAGCCCTGCAGACAGCCCTGACCGAGGCGAGCGGGCACCTCAAGAGGCTTCAGGACGAGGCCGTCGGCCTCGCCGAGCGTGCGGCCAGGACCGTGCTGAACGACATCCGCCCCGCCTTGCCGGATTCCGGCGATCTCGATGCCCTGAAGCATGGGGTCGTCGAGCTGAAGGCCCTTCACAGCCGGTCCGACAAGAAGACGCAGGAGACGCTCCGGGCCGTTCGCGACGCGCTGGAATCCCTCACATCCCGGCTGCCGAACGGGGATGCTCCCGTGGCGGCCCGCCAGGACCCCTCCATGCCGGCCGCTCCCGCGGGGCCGCGGCTGCCCGCGGATCGTCTCGAAGCGGCCGTCCGCAGGCTCCATGCCGCCACCCTGTCGCAGGTGGACGAGGCCGCCCCGCCTCCTCTGGACGCCGCCTCCCCGCCCGCCCCGACGGTTGCGCCCGAACCGGCCCCCGAATCCGATCTCGGCCATCTGCGGGCCAGCTTCATCGCGGCCGCCCGACGGGCCGCGCAGAGCGCAATTCCGGAGCCTGTCCCCACTCCCTCCCCGTCACCCCTCAAGCAGGAGGCCGGGTCCGCGGTCGAGGCCGATCAACCGGAGACCGGCGAATCCGCAGCCGGCGTCTCATCCCTGTTCGAGCGCCTGCGCCGCAGCCTCGACAGCCGCCGGCGCCCTCTTCTGTTCGGGTTGGCGTTCCTGATCCTGGCGACCGGAACCTATTCAATCCTGTCCGTCGGGCAGGTCCCGCCCGATCCGGCGCCGGTGAGCGTGCGGCAGGAAGCGGCGCCTGCCGAGAATGCGAAGCCGGTCGTCACCGCCGACGCTTCTCAAGCCGGTGATCTGAGCGTCTTCCAGTCGTCCAGCCTCGCCACCGGGTCCGTCTCCGCCGATCCGCTCGTGTCCGGGCAGTTTCTCGTCGATCCCGCGACCATCAAGGGCATCCCGGCGGATGCCCCGGCGAGCCTGCAGCAGGCTGCCCGCTCGGGCGACGCGGCCGCGCTCTATGAGATCGCCTCCCGGGCCGCTGAAGGACGCGGGATGGCAAAGGACGTGACCGCCGCCGCCCGGCTCTTCGAGCGGGCCTCTCAGGCCGGCCTTCCTCCCGCACAGGAGCGGCTCGCCATGATGCACGAGAAGGGCGACGGGCTCCCCCTCGACCTCAAGCAGGCCGCGTTCTGGTACGAGCGAGCGGCCCTCGGCGGCAACGTCCGCGCCATGCACAACCTCGCCACCCTTCTCGCCTCGGGCCGGTACGGCAAGCCGGATTACGCCGCCGCGCTGCGCTGGTACGGCGAGGCGGCCGAGTCCGGCCTGCGGGACAGCCAGTACAATCTCGGCGTCCTGCTCGCCCTCGGCATCGGCGCCAAGGCGGATCCGTCGAAGGCGTTCCGGTGGTTCGCCCTCGCGGCCGATCAGGGCGACGCGGAGGCGGGCCAGAAGCGGGACGAGATCGCCGGGCGCCTGAGCGCGGCCGAGCTGAAGGCCGCCAAGGCCGCTGTCGAAGCCTGGCGCCCCCGGGCGGTCGATCCCGTGGCCAACCGGCCGCCCGTCGCCGTCCAGGGCCGGACGGCCGCTCTGGATCGAACCCGGGCCGAACGGAGTTGAGGGCACGCAGGCTCTGTCATCTTGCGTTCAGAACATGACCGTTACACCGCCTGCCTGATGCTGTAACAACGACGTGGCTGCACCGGCCAATGGGGGAACCGGGTTGCAAATCTATTTGCCGATCGCCGAGATGCCTGTGAGCGTTCTTCTCATCCTCGGGATGGGTGCGGCGGTGGGCTTCATATCGGGGCTTTTCGGGATCGGCGGCGGGTTTCTCATGACGCCGCTCCTCATCTTCCTGGGGATTCCTCCGGCCGTCGCCGTGGCGACCCAGTCGGCGCAGATCGTCGCCTCCTCCACCACCAGCGTGCTCGGCGCGCTGCGCCGCAACGCCCTCGACCACAAGCTCGGCGCCATCCTGGTCGCCGGAGGACTTGTCGGCTCGGCGCTGGGCGTGTGGTTCTTCGCGGCGGCGCGACGGGCCGGCCAGCTCGATCTCGTGATCGTCATTTCCTACGTGACGCTCTTCACCATCGTGGGCAGCCTGATGCTGAAGGAGAGCATCCGGGAATTCTGGAGCCAGCGGAAGGGCGGCGCGGTGCGCCTGCGGCGGCGGGCGGGCGAGCATGCGCCCTATCTCGGCTGGCCCCTGCGCATGCGGTTCTACCGGTCCAAGCTCTACGTGAGCATCATCCCGATCGTCGGGCTGTCCCTGTTCATCGGCTTCGCCGGCGCGCTGCTGGGCATCGGCGGCGGCTTCATCGTGGTGCCGGCCCTTCTCTACGTCTTCCGGGTGCCGACCAACGTGGTCGTGGGAACCTCCCAGTTCCAGATCGTCTGCACCACCCTCGTGGCCCTCATCCTCCACGCCGTGACGAACCAGGCGGTGGACATGGTCCTGGCGATCCTGCTCATCGTCGGAGGCGTGTTCGGGGCCCAGTTCGGCGCCCGCATGGGGCGGCACCTGAGAGCGGAGCTGTTCCGCTTCCTGCTCGCCATCCTGCTCCTGGCGGTGGGCCTGCGCTTCGGCCTCGAACTCGTGCTCAAGCCGGACGAGCCCTTCTCCATCTCCACACAGGAGACGCGCACGTGAGGATCGTGGGCGCCCTCCTGATCCTGGTCGGCACGATGGTCGGCGCGCGGGCGGAAACCCTCATCACGTCCCTGTCGAACCACCGGGTGCTGATCAATTCCAACTACACGGGCACGCAGATCGCCGTGTTCGGCGCCATCGAGCGCGACGCCCAGACGGTTGCCCGGGCCACGAGCTACGACATCGTCGTCACCGTCCGCGGCCCGCGCCAGTTCCTCACGGTGCGCGAGAAGGAGCGGCTCGGCCCGGTCTGGATCAACCAGGACCAGCAGAAATTTCCGACCGCGCCCGCCTACCTGAACGTCCTCAGCTCGCGGCCGATCGAGGAGATCACGAGCGATCAGCTGCGCCAGCGCCAGAAGGTCGGCCTGAGCGCCATCATCAATTCCGGCGATCTCACCCTCAAGCGCGACGGCGCGGACCAGCCGTTCCGGGACGCCCTTTACCGGCTCAAGGCCCAGGAGGGCCTCTATCTCGAGGACGAACGCGGCGTGACCTTCCTGACGCCCGAGATCTTCCGCGCAAGCGTCGCGCTGCCGGCGACGGCCCCGCCGGGCAACTACGACGTCGACGTGACCCTCTTCGCCGACACGGTGATCCTCGCCCGCACCCAGACTCATTTCGAGCTGGTCAAGACCGGGTTCGAGGAACAGGTCGGTGTCATCGCCCGCGACTGGTCCCTGGCCTACGGCCTCTCGACCGCCGCCATCGCGCTCCTGTTCGGCTGGCTCGCCAGCACGATCTTCCGGCGGGACTGACCGGGACGCGCGCAGGTCTTTACGCCTCAGGGTCGCCACGCGATCCTGCCGATGGCGCATGCAGGGAGAATGGCATCATGATGCTCCGGTGCGGAACGGTTCAGTTCCATCACAAGGCCGACGACAAGACCGCCAACATGGCGGTGGTGGAGCGCTTCTCCCGCGAGGCTGCGGATCAGGGCGTCAAGATCCTGGCTTTTCCGGAGATGTGCCTCACGGGCTACTGGCACGTGCGCAACCTCGGACGCGAGCGGCTGGACGCGCTGGCCGAACCGGTGCCGGCTGGCCCCTCCACGCAGGCCGTCCTCGCCCTCGCGGCCCGCCACCACATGGCCATCGGGGTCGGCCTGATCGAGCGCGCCGACGACGGGCGCCTGTTCAACACCTACGTGGTCTGCCTGCCGGACGGCCAGGTTCACCGCCACCGCAAGCTCCACGCCTTCGAGAGCGACCACATCGCAAGCGGCGACAGCTACACGGTCTTCAACACGCCATGGGGGGTGAAGATCGGGGTTCTCATCTGCTGGGACAACAACCTCGTGGAGAACGCCCGCGCCACCGCCTTGCTCGGCGCCGATGTGGTCATGGCGCCGCACCAGACCGGCGGGTGCCTGTCCCGCAGCCCCCAGGCCATGGGGCTCATCGACCCCGCCCTCTGGGAGAACCGCCATGGCGATCCGGAGGCCATCGAGGCCGAGTTCCGGGGGCCGAAGGGACGCGAATGGCTGCTGCGCTGGCTGCCGGCCCGCGCCCACGACAACGGCTATTTCCTGCTCTTCGCCAACGGCGTCGGCGAAGACGACGGCGAGGTGCGCACGGGCAACGCCATGATCATCGACTGCTACGGCCGCATCGTGGCCGAGACCTGGAAGGCCCAGGACGCCCTGGTGGTGGCCGATCTCGACCTCGACCTCCTGCCGCTCGCCACCGGCCGACGCTGGATCCGCGGCCGCCGGCCGGAGCTCTACGGGATCCTCACCCAGCCGCAGGGCCATGAGCTCGCGCCCCGGCAGGCGCGGTTCTCGGAGGCGCCGGTCGGCAAGACGGCGGGGTAGATCGTGTCGGGCCCGACAGGGCCTCGACGGAGGGACGGCACCGGACGGTGATCTCGATTGCCGGGAACGCCGTGCCTTTCCGATCGGGATGGCCGGGACAAGCCCGGCCATGACGTCGAGGACAAGGGCTCTCCTCAATCCCGGCAGAGCATCGCCCGGGCGATGGCGAAGATGCGCTCGGTGCCGATGAGATGCGCCGTGAAGCCGTCCGGGAAGAGCGGCTTGAAGGCGGCGTCGCAGGCATTCAGCCCGCCCGCATAGGCGCCGAGCGCCGGCATGACGCAGCGCCGGCCGTCTGTGAGGAAGCAGCGGCGCCGGGTGGCGCGTCCGCGCATGACCACCTTGCCGACCGGGTGCAGATGACCGGCGATCTCCGCCTGCTCTCCGTGAGCCGGCTCATGGCGAAGCGTCAGCGAGCCGAGCGCCATCTCGTCCACCACCTGCCCGCCGATGCTGTCGGGCAGAATGCGATCGTGATTGCCCGTGACCCAGATCCAGTCGCGGCCCGTCTGGACCTCGGCGAGAGTGGTGCGCTCGTCGTCGCCGAGACGGTCCGGCCCGCCGATGTCGTGGAAGCTGTCACCGAGCGCCACGACGGTCTTCGGACCGAAGCGGACCACCGCATCGGAGAGCGCCATCAGGGTCTCGCGGGTGTCGTAGGGCGGCAGCATCATGCCGCGCCGGGCGAAGGACGAGCCCTTCTCGAAATGGAGATCGGCCACGAGCAGGGCGTCGTGGGCGGGCAGATACAGGGCGCCCGTCAGGTCGAGGAGCGCCAGCTGCCCGGCCAGCTCGATCTCGTGTGTTGTCTGTTTGTTCTTCCGCAATGCCGTCACGCCAAAGCCTCGTCGAGAAGCGCCGCTTCCGCCTCGGCCAGAATCTCGTCCGCGTTGTCGCTATAGACGCGCTCGCGGCCGATCTCCAGCATGACGGACACGCTCAAAGGAGAAACCCGGTCGAGCGGCTTGTGGATGATTCGCCCCCGGATGCGCTCTAGCATCATGCCCAGGCGCCTCACGTCGAGGAGTCCCGTTGCCGCATCCGCCCGCGCGGCGCGCAGGAGCACATGGTCGGGCTCGTGCTTGCGCAGCACGTCGTAGACGAGGTCGGTGGAGATCGTGACCTGGCGGCCGGTCTTCTTCTCGCCCGGGAAGCGGCGCTCGATGAGGCCGGCGATCACCGCGCATTGGCGGAAGGTGCGCTTCATGAGCGAGGATTCGGCGAGCCAGTCCTCGAGATCGTCGCCGAGCATGTCCTCGGAGAACAGGTCGTCCATGAAGGCGGGATCGCGCGCGGCGCGGCCGGCGATGTCGCCCGAGGCATAGACCGCGATGCCGTAATCGTTGGCCACGAACCCGAGGGGCTTGAGCTTCACCCGCTCGAGGCGACGGGTGAGCAGCATGCCGAGCGTCTGGTGCGCCAGCCGTCCCTCGAAGGGAAAGCAGGTCATGTAGAAGCGGTTGCCGCGGGGAAAGGTCTCCACCAGGAGGTCGCGGGGCCCGGGCAGGAGCGAGCGCCGGCGCTGCTGCAGGAGCCATTCGGTCATCTGCGCCGGCAGCCGGTCCCACTCGAAGGGATCGGCGAGGATCTGCCGCACCCGCGCGGCCAGGAAGGTCGAGAGCGGGAACTTGCCACCCTCGTAGGACGGGATCATCGGGTCGGTGCCGGCGCCCGCGCGGGTCACCAGCACCTCGTCCTCGGAGATGCCCTCGAAGCGCAGCACCTCGCCGGCGAAGAGAAAGGTGTCGCCCGGCGTCAGCGTCTCGGCGAAATATTCCTCGATCTCGCCGAGGATGCGCCCCCGCGGCAGCACGGTGCCGGGGCGCGAGCGCGCCGATTTGCCGAGCCGCACCTTGATCATGCTGGATTCGACGATGGTGCCCACGTTCAGCCGGTATTGCTGCGCGACCTTCGCGTCGCGCACGCGCCACAGGTCGTCTTTGCCCTTCACGATCTTGGCGAAGCGCTCGTACGCGCGCAGCGCGTAGCCGCCTGTCGCCACGAAGGCCACGCAGGCCTCGAAATCCTCCCAGGTCAGGCCGGCATAGGGCGCGGCGGAGCGCACCTCCTCGTACAGGCCGTCGAGCTTGAACGGCTCGGCGCAGGCCATGCCGAGGATGTGCTGGCAGAGCACGTCGAGGGCGCCGATGCGCGCATCCGGCGTGTCCTGCGCGGCCTCGTGCACCGCGTCCAACGCCGCGCGGCACTCCAGGATCTCGAAGCGGTTCGCCGGCACGAGATAGGCCTCCGACGGCTCGTCCATGCGATGGTTCGAGCGGCCGATGCGCTGCATGATCCGCGACGCCCCCTTGGGCGCGCCCACGTTCACCACGAGATCCACGTCGCCCCAGTCGATCCCGAGATCGAGAGTCGCGGTGCACACCACGGCCTTCAATTTTCCTGCCGCCATCGCCTCTTCCACGCGGCGGCGCTGCGACACGTCGAGGGAGCCGTGATGGAGCGCGATGGCGAGGTTGTCGTCATTAAGCTTCCAGAGCTCCTGGAACGTGTATTCCGCCTGCAGCCGCGTGTTGACGAAGACGAGGGTGGTCTTGTGCGCCCGGATGAGATCGTAGATCGCCGGCATGGAGAGCGAGGCGGTGTGGCCGGCGAGCGGCAGGCGCTCGTCGATCTCGAGCATGCGGATGTCCGGCTGCGCGCCGCCCTGCACGACGACGAGGTCGGCAAGCTCACCGCGCTCCGCCCCTCCCTCGGACCGGGACGGCGAGCGCTGCGGCACCAGATAGCGCCTGAGATCGTCCGGCTCGCGCACCGTGGCGGACAGCCCCACGGCGGTCGCCTGGGGGGCGATGGCGACAAGCCGCGCGAGCCCCAGCGACAGCAGGTCGCCGCGCTTCGAGGTGACGAGGGAATGCAGCTCGTCCAGCACCACCCGGCGCAGATCCTTGAAGAACTCCCGCGCCTCCGCGTGGGCGAGCAGCAGCGCCAGTTGCTCCGGCGTGGTGAGCAGGATGTCCGGCGGGCGCTCGATCTGCCGGGCGCGCTTGTGGGAGGGCGTGTCGCCGGTGCGCGTCTCGATTCGGATGGGAAGCCCCATCTCCTGCACGGGCGCCTCGAGATTGCGGGCGATGTCGGTGGCCAGCGCCTTGAGAGGGGAGATGTAGAGGGTGTGGAGGCCGCGCCTGTCCTTGGCCGTGCCGCGACTCGGTTCCCGCCCGGCCAGTTCCACCAGGCTCGGCAGGAAGCCCGCGAGGGTCTTGCCCGCCCCCGTCGGCGCCACGAGCAGCACCGAGCGGCCCTCCCGGGCCTTGGCGAGCAGGTCGAGCTGGTGCTCCCGGGGCGTCCAGCCTCGGTGCCTGAACCAGTCGCGGAAGATCTTTGGGAGGAGGGAGGCCGGCGCGTGGGACATCTGTCCTCAAGATAAGGTACGGTGTGCCATTCGCCAGACCGCGTCTTGACGAACGAAACAAAATTACCATGATGGCGGCACGAGGGGTGGACGATGAGAGAGGAGCTTCGCGCAGCCGAAGACGATGAGCTGGAGGCCATCGGCCGGCTCGATCACGCGGTCTGGCTGGAGACGCAGGCGCCGCTGCAGCCCTCGAGCGTGGCCGAGCATCGCGATGAGGCCTTCTTCATCGAGCGGGTGAAGCGGCTCCCCGTGCCGCCGCTGGCCGTCTACGGGCAAGGCCGGCTGCTCGGCTTCGCCGCCTGGGCGGACAACCTGCTCGGCCAGCTCTACGTGGCCCGCGAGGGCCGGCGCCTCGGGATCGGGCGCGCGCTCCTGCAGGCTAGCGAACACGCGATCTGGGCCAGCGGCTTCGACAGGGCCCGTCTGCGCTGCCTGGTCGGCAATCACGGCGCCCGCTCGTTCTACGAACGTTGCGGCTGGTGCTGCACGGCCACCATCACCGAGGACGCCGAGACCCGGGCCGGCCCCGTCCCGGTCCCCTGCTGGGAAATGGTCAAGGAACTGACCGTGTAGACATTCACCAAAGCCCTTGCACCAAAGCCCTTGCCATCCGGCCCGCGATCCCGTCAGCTTGGGCAACGCCAGCAACGAGAATGAAAAGGCACACGCCATGCCGCACGACTTCCAGTTTCAGAACGCCGTCGCCGTCGTTACCGGGGGGACGCAAGGGCTGGGCGAGGCCATCGCCCGCACCTTCGCCGAACGCGGCGCCAAGGGCATCGTGATCTGCGGCCGCAACACGGAGCGCGGGCATGCGGTGGCCCGCGAGATCTCGGAACAGGGATGCCATACGGAATTCGTGCAGGCCGATCTCGAGAGCGTCGACGAGGCCCGTCAGGTCACAGCGCGGGCGGACACCGTGTTCGGGCGCGTCGACGTGCTGGTGAACGCGGCCGGCATCACCGACCGCGGCACGATCTTCGACACGAGCCCGGAACTGTTCGACCGCATGTTCGCGGTCAACGTGCGCGCGCCCTTCTTCCTCATGCAGGAGGCCGCCAAGATCATGCGGCGCGAGAGGATCGAGGGCGCGATGGTCAACATCCTGTCCATGTCGGCCCATGGCGGCCAGCCCTTCATCACCGCCTATAGCGGCTCCAAGGGCGCGCTGGCCACGCTGACCAAGAACGCCGCCTTCAGCCTCATGCCCTGGCGCATCCGGGTGAACGCCCTGAACATCGGCTGGATGAACACGCCCGGTGAGGACCGGATCATGAAGACCTACCACGATGCCCAGGACGGCTGGCTGGAGAAGGCCATGAAGGAGCAGCCCTTCGGCCGCCTGCTGGAGCCGGCGGAGGTGGCGCGCGCCGTGGCGTTCCTGTGCAGTTCGGAATCCGGCATGATGACCGGTTCGGTGATCGATTTCGATCAATCGGTGGCCGGCTGCTACGAGAGCGCCCCGCACCCGTCGACGCGGGCCGAGTAGGCCCCCAGCACGAGGCAGCGTGGTTCGGAGGATGGGTCAGAGGCCCGTCGGCTTCGTCATCACCGGCCTCGTGCCGGTGATGACGTGGTGGGTTGTGTGAGGCGGTGCGAACACCCTCCCCACGTCATGGCCGGTCTTGTGCCGGCCATCCCGATCCGGTGAAGCGCGGCGCTTCCCTGTGTCGGGATCACCGGCACAAGGCCGGTGATGACGGGGTGGTGGATCGGCCGAGCGATCAAGACAGGGTCCCGAACGGTGCGCCGCTCAACGGCTTGAGCATCGGACCCAAAAGTGGACCCGATGCTCTAGCGTTGCATCACGACGAGGAACCCGGGAACCGGCACGCCGCGATCCTCCCGGGTCGAGACGCGCTCGAAAATCACGACGTCGAATCCCGCATCGTCCGCAAGCGCCCACAGGTAGGATTCGCCGTGGGCGTAGCGGGCATCCGGGCCGAGGACGTAGCCGTCGCCCTCATGCGCCTGCACGGTGAAGGCGAAAAGCCCTTCGCGTCCCAGCACGCGGTGCGCCGCGCGGAACACGGCATCGAGCGCCGCCATGTAGACGAACACGTCGGCCGCCACCACGAGATCGGCCTCGCCCGTCCGGCGGCCGTCGAGGAACGCCACGAGTTCGCCCTCGTGCAGGGCATCGTAGAGCTTCGTCTTCTGCGCCTTCTCGAGCATGCGCGGCGAGAGATCGACGCCTTCGATGGACGCGCAGCATCCTGCGAGTTCCTGCGCCATCAGCCCCGTGCCGCAACCGAGATCGAGACTGGCGCCGAAACGATACTCCCGCAACCGCCTGGAGCACGCCCGGCGCAGGGCGTCGGCGATCAGCGCCGGGCCGCGATAGGCGAGGCTTCTCGTCAGGTGCCGGTCGAATTTAGGGGCGTAATCGTCGAAGAGTGCCCGCACGTAGCCGTCCGTGATCGCATCCTCGGGCGCGAGCGCACCGAGCCGCGCAAGGTCGAGCCGTACGCCCAGCGCATCCTCCGGCTCGAGCGCGAGGGCGCGATGCAGGGCGTTCACCGCCTCTTCCGCCGAGCCCAGTTCGGCGGCGGCGCGGCCGAGCATGGCCTGGGCGGGAGCGAAGTCCGGGACGAGCTCGAGCACCTGACGGGCCAGGTCGGCGGCGGCCTCGAAGTCGCCCTCCTCGAAAGCGGCGCGGGCATATTCATAGCGGCGGTCAGCGTGGAAATCGCCGGTGGATCGGGCGGTGGCGGCGTGCGGCATGGCGCTTGGATGCGGGAGAGAAACGAGGCTGTCAATGGCGTGCCGTCCGGGCCATCCCACGGGTCTGGCTGACACCCTCCCCGTTATGGCCGGCCGATCATGACCTGCCTCTTGCCGGCCATCCCGATGCGGTGAGGCGCGGCGTTTCACCTCATCGGGATCACCGGCCTAAGGCCGGTGACGACGTGCGAGGGTGGTGCGACCCAGCGATGACGCTCTCCGCATGACGTGACCGGTCCTGACGGGGGCCGGACGGTGCGGGGCCGATCCGGCGCCGCGATGGAGCCCATTCCCATGGACGGCATTATCCCTCCGCCTGACATCAATCGGCCGAACCCTATATTCTCACCCATGGCGCTGCGTTCCACCGACATCCTCACCCAGACACCGCAAGGGCTCTACTGCCCCCTCGGCGAGTTCCACATCGATCCGGTCCGGCCCGTGAAGCGGGCACTGATCACCCACGGCCATTCCGACCATGCCCGGTCGGGACACCGGTCCGTCCTGGCGACCCGGGAGACCCTGCTCATCATGGCCGTGCGTTACGGGGCGGATTTCGCCGACGCCACGCAGGAGGCCCCCCTGGGCGAGAGCCTGCGCGTTGGCGACGTGACCGTGCGCTTCACCCCGGCCGGCCACGTGCTCGGATCGGCGCAGATCGCCATCGAGGCGGGCGGCACCCGGGTCGTGGTGTCGGGCGATTACAAGCGGGCGGAGGACCCGACCTGCCGGCCCTACGAGGTCGTGCCCTGCGACGTCTTCATCACCGAGGCGACCTTCGGCCTGCCGGTCTTCCGCCATCCGGACACCCGCGCCGAGGTCCGCAAGCTCCTCGATTCCGCCGCCCTTTTCCCGGAGCGCGCCCATATCGTCGGCGCCTATGCGCTCGGCAAGGCGCAACGGGTCATGGCGCTGCTGCGCGAGGAGGGCTACGACCGGCCGATCTACCTGCATGGCGCCATGGAGCGCCTGACCGAGTTCTACAAGTCGGAGGGCATTCCCCTGGGCGAGACCCCGAAGGTGCTGGCCGCGGAACGGTCGAAGCTCGCGGGCGCCATCGTGATCTGCCCGCCCTCGGCGATCCAGGACCTGTGGTCCCGCCGCTTTCCCGACCCCGTCACCTGCTTCGCGTCCGGCTGGATGCGCGTGCGGGCGCGGGCGCGGCAGAAGGGCGTCGAGCTGCCCCTGGTGATCTCCGACCATTCCGACTGGGACGACCTCTGCCGCACGATCCGGGAGACCGGCGCCGGCGAGGTCTGGGTCACCCACGGCCAGGAGGATGCGCTGGTCCATTGGTGCACCGCTCACGGCATCCGCGCCCGCCCCCTGCACATGCTGGGCTATGGCGACGAGGGCGAGGCCGAGGAGGCTCCCGCGGCGGATGCGGGGACGGGAGACGCCGCATGAACCGCTTCGCCGCGCTGCTCGACCGCCTCGGCTACGAGCCCCGCCGCAACGCCAAGCTGCGGCTGCTGACCGACTATTTCCGCCATACCCCGGACCCCGACCGCGGCTATGCGCTGGCGGCCATGACCGGGGCGCTCATGTTCAAGGAGGCCAAGCCCGCCCTGATCCGCGGCCTCGTGGAGGAGCGCACCGATCCGGAGCTCTTCCGCATGTCCTACCATTACGTGGGCGATCTCGCCGAGACCGTGGCCCTGATCTGGCCCTCGCCCGGACACGAGAGCGTGGCCCCGGCCTCGGACGGCGCACCCACCATCGGCCACAACAACCCGCCGCCCCATGTTCCGACCCTGACCGAAGTCATCGAGACGCTCGCGACCACGAGCAAGAGCGATCTGCCGGCCCGCGTCGCCGAATGGATGGACGCGCTCGACGAAACCGGGCGCTGGGCGCTGATCAAGCTGATCACCCGGGAGCTGCGGGTCGGCGTCTCGGCGCGGCTCGCCAAGACGGCGGTCGCCCAGCTCGGGGAGATCGAGCCCGACGAGGTCGAGCTGGTCTGGCACGGGCTGGAGGCGCCTTACGAGGACCTTTTTGCCTGGGTCGAGGGGCGCGGGCCCAAGCCCGAATCCGGCAATCCCGCACCGTTCCGCCCGTCCATGCTCTCGCACCCCCTCGAGGACGAGGATTTCGAGAAGCTGGAAGCGTCCGAGTTCCTGGCAGAGTGGAAATGGGACGGCATCCGGCTCCAGGCCGCCGCCGGCCACGGCAGCGACGGACGCCCCGTGAGGCGGATCTATTCCCGCACCGGCGAGGACGTCTCCCGGGCCTTTCCGGATCTCGTGGAGGCGCTGAACTTCGAGGGTGCCATCGACGGCGAGCTGCTGATCGTGCGCGAGGGGCGCGTGCAGAGCTTCAACGTGCTCCAGCAGCGCCTGAACCGGAAGGCCGTGACGCCGAAGTTGATCGCTGAGTTTCCGGCTCATCTGCGGGTCTACGACATCCTGTTCGAGGGCGAGGAGGACCTGCGCGCCCTCCCGTTCGCCGAGCGCCGCAAGCGCCTGGAGGCGCTCGTCGCCCGCCTCGGGGATCCGCGCATCGACCTCTCGCCCATGGTGCCGTTCACGACCTGGGAGGATCTCGCCGCCGCCCGGGCCGATCCGGCCTCCGTCGGGGCCGGGCCGGACGCGGACGCCATCGAGGGCTGCATGGTCAAGCGGGCGAACAGCCCCTATCTTCCCGGCCGCCCCAAGGGCTACTGGTACAAGTGGAAGCGCGATCCCTACCTGGTCGATGCGGTCATGATGTACGGGCAGCGCGGCCACGGGAAACGCTCGTCCTTCTATTCCGACTACACCTTCGGGGTCTGGCGCGAGGGCCCAGGCGGCGAGGAGCTGGTGCCGGTCGGCAAGGCCTATCACGGCTTCACCGACGAGGAGCTGGTGAAGCTCGACCGCTATGTCCGCAACCACACGGTCAACCGCTTCGGGCCGGTGCGGGAGGTGGAATACGGCAAGGACCGCGGCCTCGTGCTGGAAGTGGCCTTCGAGGGGCTCCAGCGCTCGACCCGGCACAAGTCGGGCGTCGCCATGCGCTTTCCCCGCATCAACCGCATCCGCTGGGACAAGCCTGCCGCGGAAGCCGACCGGATCGAGACCCTGGAGAAGATCCTGGAGCGGGGCGAGGAGGAGGTCTATCCCCTCCAGGACAAGGCAGCGAAGAGGCGGAAGGGATGAGGATCGAGACCCTGTCGGAAGGCCAGACCACGCGCCAGGCCAGCGGACGGCTCGGAGTCGACACGCGGGGTCAGGGCTTCACCGAGATCACGGACGCGGTGGCGCGCTGGGTGGCCGGGACGGGGATCCGGCACGGCCTTCTGACCGTCTTCTGCCGGCACACCTCGGCCTCGCTCCTGATCCAGGAGAATGCCGACCCGGATGTCCGCCGGGACCTGCTGACCGCCTTCGATCGCCTGGCGCCGCGGAACGCCGGCTATGTCCATACGACCGAGGGCCCGGACGACATGCCGGCCCATATCCGGACCGTGCTCTCGGGCGTCTCCTTGAGCATCCCGGTAGCCGAGGGGCGGCTGGCCCTGGGAACCTGGCAGGGACTTTACGTAGCGGAGCACCGGGACAGACCGCACCGCCGCGACTTGGTCTTCCATCTCATCGGGGCATAATCCACATGATGCCATGGGAAGCCTCCGTACTTTCCCTTAGATTGGCGGAGGTTTTCGATTGCCAGCTTGCCATTTCATCGGGGATGCGGCTAAGGCTCAAGCAAGCGTCTCGTGGGAGAAGGCACACGTGCAAAGTCAAACCACCACGATCATCATTGCCGATGACCATCCGTTGTTCCGGGGGGCATTGAGGCAGGCCGTCGCGTCCAGCATGCCGCAGGCCCGGGTGGTCGAGGCGAGCGGCATGGAGGACCTGAACGCCACCCTGACCCAGGAGCGGGACGTCGACCTGATCCTGCTCGATCTGACGATGCCGGGCGTGCAGGGCTTTTCCGGGCTGATGTCGCTGCGCGCCCAATATCCGGAACTGCCCGTCGTGATCGTGTCCGCGACGGAAGAGCCCACCGTGATCCGCCGCGCCATGGATTTCGGCGCCTCGGGCTTCATCCCGAAGTCGATCGACACGGACCTCATCGGCGGCGCCATCCAGGCGGTGCTGGCCGGCGACACCTGGACCCCGCCGGACGTGGACCTCTCGGCCTCGGAGGACGCGGAGACGGCCGATCTCGTCCGCCGCCTCGGCACCCTGACCCCGCAGCAGGTCCGCGTCCTGACCATGCTGTCGGAGGGCCTGCTCAACAAGCAGATCGCCTACGAGCTCGGCGTCTCGGAAGCGACCGTGAAGGCGCATGTCTCGGCCATCCTCGACAAGCTCGGCGTCGACAGCCGCACCCAGGCGGTCATCGCGGCGTCCAAGATCGGCGTGACCCAGCGCCCCTCCCCGGCCGGAGCAGATTAAAGCCCCGCGATGAACCCGTCGATCCGCGCCAGCGCCTGGTCCGACAGGCCGCTGTCGAAGCGGATGAACACGTGGCAGCCGCCCGGCCAGAGGGCGAGCTCGGTCCGGTTGCCGGCGGCCGCCCAGCGGGCCCCCATGAAGAGGCTGTCGTCGAGAAGCATGTCCTTCGTGCCGACCGAGAACAGGGCCGGCGGCAGGCCCTTCAGGTCGGCGTAAAGCGGCGAGATGTCGGGATCGCGCCGGTCGGGCGCCCGTCCGCAGAAATTGTCCGCGAAAACCTTCACGTCGTTGGTATTGAGGATCAGCCGCTCGCTGCCCCAAAGCCGGACGCTCGGCGTGAGGGAGAGATCGTAGCACCCGGCGAACAGGTTGGCGCCCCGGAAGGGCGTCAGGCCGTGCCGGTCCCGCAGGCGCAGGATCGTCACGGCCGAAAGATGCGCCCCGGCCGACTCGCCGCCGATGAACAGGCGCGTGGTGCCGAACCGGCTCTCCATCTCCCGGACGAGCCAGAGGGCCGCCGCCTCGCAATCGTCGGGCGCTGCCGGATAAGGATCCTCGGGGGCGAGCCGGTACTCCACGGACACCACGGCCAGCCCGCAGCGCTCCGCCAGACGGTCGAGCCAGGGATCCTGCTCGTCCGCCGTGCCCCAGGTCCAGCCGCCGCCGTGGATGTGCAGATAGACGCCGCGCGGGTTCTCGGGAGCGATGATGCGCAAGGGGATGGGCCCGGCCGGCCCATCGATGGTGACCGCCCGGGCCCGGCGGCTCGACGGCATCTGGGGGAAAGGTCCCAGGCCCTGGCGCCGCCGCTCCCGGACCAGAGCGGGCGGCACCGACATCGGATCGGGCAGTGCCGCGAGCTTCGCCACGATCTCGGCGTTCTGGGCGCGGATCTCGTCGCTGATGGCAGAGGGGTCGAAAACGGCAGGATCGATCATGCGAGGCTCGGATTGGGTTGCGTTCATCGCCGGCCCTTGCGATGAAGCACACGCAACGCACCAGGTCCAGTTACGCTTTCTGACGAGATGAGGACATGTCCAACCTGAACCGCTTTCTCGGCGGCTCCCCCGGCTCCGTGCTGGTGAAGCTGATCTTCCTGTCCCTTCTGGTCGGCGCTTTCCTGGCGTTCCTCGACATCACGCCCTTCGGGCTGATCGAGGGCCTGTTCAACTGGATCAGCTCCGTCCTCGACCTCAGCCTCGAGACGGTGGAAGAGGTGGGCCTCTGGATCCTCTACGGGGCGATCATCGTCGTGCCGCTCTGGCTCATTTCGCGCCTGTTCGGCAGCCGGCGCTGAGGTCTCCGGGGCCCATCATGGACGGTACTGCGCCCGCTCGGCGCCTGGACATCTCCCACCGCCGCATCCTGGCGCTCGCCCTGCCGATGACCCTGTCGCATGTGACGACGCCGTTGCTCGGCCTCGTCGACGCGACGGTGATCGGGCGGCTGGGCGAGGCGCATCTGCTCGGAGCGGTGGCGCTTGGCGCCGTGATCTTCGACTTCGTGTTCTGGAGCTTCGGATCCCTGCGCATGGCGACCGCCGGCCTGACCGCCCAGGCGACCGGCGCCGGCAACCGGCACGAGGTCGATCTGACCCTCGCCCGGGCCTTTCTGGTCGCCGGGGCGACGGGCCTCCTGCTGATCCTGCTTCAGTGGCCGATCGCGGCCGTCGCCTTCTCGATGGCGGGCGCGAGCCAGGCGGTGACCGAGGCCCTCTCGACCTATTTCTACATCCGGATCTGGGCAGCCCCCTTCACGTTGGCGAACTACGTGATCCTGGGATCGACCCTGGGACGGGGCCGCACGGATCTCGGCCTGCTGCTGCAGGTGGCGATCAATGTGGCCAACATCGTGTTCACGATGACCCTGGTCCTCGGCTTCGGTCTCGGCATCGCGGGCGCGGCCGTCGGCACGGCCCTGGCCGAGGTGCTGGGCGCGGGCCTCGGCATCCTGGTCCTGCGCCGTCTCGGCTCCAACCCGCTCGCCGTCACATGGCACGAGGTCCTGAACCGAGCGGCGATGCTGCAGACGCTCGCCATGAACCGGGACATCATGATCCGCAATGTGGCGCTGATCCTCGCCTTCTCGATCTTCAGCGCGCTCGGGGCGCGCTCGGGCGACGTCACGCTCGCGGCGAATGCGGTGCTCTACAACATGTTCCTGATCGGCGGCTATTTCCTCGACGGGTTCGCCACCGCGGCCGAGACCCTGTGCGGCCAGAGCATCGGCGCCCGCGACGAGGCCGGCTTCCGGCGCGCCATCCGGTTGAGCCTGGGATGGAGCCTCGGCTTCGGTCTCGGCGTCTCGGGGCTCTTCCTGGCCGGCGGCGGGTTCTTCATCGACTTCGTGTCGACGAACCCGGACGTGCGCTCCTACGCGCGGGACTATCTGGTCTTTGCCGCCCTGACCCCGTTCTTCGGCGCCGCCGCCTTCGCGTTCGACGGCATCTACACGGGTGCGACCTGGACCCGGTCCATGCGTGACCTGATGGTGATCGCGTTCGTGATCTACGGGGCCATTCTTCTGGCTGCGGGAACTCTCGGCAACACGGCGCTCTGGATCGCTCTCCTGGCGTTCCTGAGCGCGCGAGGGCTCGGTCAGTTCGTTCTCTATCCGCGGCTGGCGAGGAAAACGTTCGCGAGGTTTCACCAACCATAGAAACTTGCGCTGGCTATTCCGACTTCTTATGTTATAATGAAACGAAATAGACTGGCATACTCCAGACCCTGCGTGGGCTTTGCCACATGAAAGGCCTGTTAAATGTGGAAAGCCTTATGGGTGGTCGGATTGGTCACGAGCTTATCGGCCTGCCAAACCTACAAGCCTGAACGCGGTACAAATGTACGTTTCAGGAGTGATGAGTTAAGCGACATCAAAGAGTCCGTTGCTTGGGATTTAAGGCAGAATCTGGTTGTTCACTCTGATAGCCCAGATAGCATCAAATTCGGTAGAATCGCGGGCGCGAAGGACTCCAAAGGTATTACGTTCCTTTGCGGATATGTTCGCATCAAAGAGTCGAATGGAAATTACTCCGGTGAAATGCTCTTCAGTGGCATATTATCGGACTATCCTTCGCGCCTCCATAATGATCGTGTTCTGACAAGTACCCTAGCGAGGAATGCAGAGGGAGTAGAGTTCTCGCGCTCACGTTGTCAGATGTTCGGTGTTGATATCTGAAGCCCACGTTTTTCTCGTTCTTTTGTCAAATCCGCCCCTGCGCGATCGCCGACGCATCGCGTCCGAGGGCCAGAGCCAGCGATGACTTCTCACGCTCAAGGGTCTGCAGCAGCCCCCGCTTGATGTCCCCGATGAGGCCGGGTCCCTTGTAGACCATGGCCGAGTAGAGCTGCACAAGGCTCGCTCCCGCGCGGATCTTGGCCCAGGCGGCATCCGCCGAATCGACCCCGCCGACCCCGATGAGCGGGAGCTTGCGCTCCACGCGCAGGAACGTCTCGGCAAGAAGCCGCGTGGACGGCACGAACAAGGGCTTGCCCGACAGGCCCCCCATTTCAGAGGCGAGCGCCTTGTCCTTCAGGCTGTCGGGCCGGGCAACCGTGGTATTGGAGACGGTCAGGCCGTCGATGCCGCGCTTGAGCGCCGTGGCGACGATCGCATCGAGCGTGTCGAGAGAGATATCGGGAGCGATCTTCAGCAGAACGGTCGTCTTGCGCCGGCCCTGATCGGCTCTGTCACGAGCGTCCATGCTCCGGGCCAGGAGATCGTCCAGGAACGCCTCACCCTGCAGATCGCGCAGTCCCGGGGTGTTCGGCGAGGAGACGTTGATCGTCAGGAAATCGGCGAGCCCGCAGAGACGCTCGATGCACAGGACGTAATCGGCGATGCGGTCGGCGGAATCCTTGTTCGCCCCGATATTGACGCCAACGATCCCCGGGCGCCCGCGCCGGCTGGCGAGCCGCTGCCGGGCCGCATCGAGCCCGTCGCTGTTGAGGCCGAACCGGTTGATGACGGCTTCGTCGCGAGCCAGTCGGAAAACCCGTGGCCGCGGGTTGCCCTCCTGCGGCTTCGGCACCACGCCGCCGAGTTCGACGAACCCGAAGCCGAGGCCGAGGAGTTGGTCGGGCACTTCGCACTGCTTGTCGAAGCCTGCCGCGAGCCCGACCGGATTGGGGAAATGCCGGCCGAACACGTCGACGGCGAGACGGGAATCGTCCGCGGGCGCCGGCGAGACCGGCATCAGCGACAGACCCCGGATCGTCAACTGGTGCGCCGTCTCGGCGTCCAGCGCGTGGAGAGCGGGTCTGGCCAGGGAAAAGAGCGTGCCGATCATTGGGAGAGATCCGGAAAGATGTGCCGACCATCCTGGCCGAGGGGAACCGGCTTCACCCACCGGACGGCGGAGAGGGGCAGCGCGGCATAGAGGTGCGGGAACAGGTCCCCACCCCGGGAAGGCTCGTAGCGGAGAGCCTCGCCAAGCGAATCGGCCTCGACGGCGACGAGCAGGAGACCGTCCTGCCCGGCGAAGTGCCTTTCGGCGGTTTCATAGACCTGATTTTCTGTTGAAAAATGGATGTACCCATCTTGGATATCGATGGGCGCTCCTTCGAAGGATCCGGCCTTTTCGGCCTCCTGCCAAAGCAAAGCAGGGCAAATTTTAAAAATAATGGTCATGAAGTCTTGAGTATCCGCACGTCACATCAGGAGCAACCCAAATTAGACATATTGTCTCAATAGACTGCTGGCAAATGTCTAAGTTTTCGGTCACATTTAATTCCTAGTTATAGGTTCGCTTTCACTGATTTCGCTCCTAGCGAAGGTTAGTACGATGTTATCTCACGAGCGCGTCTGGGCTGCTATCGATGCGTTGGCATCACGTCATGGCATGACCGCTTCAGGACTGGCTCGCAAGGCCGGTCTCGACGCGACCAGCTTCAACAAGTCGAAGCGCGTGAGTCCCGAGGGCCGGGAACGATGGCCTTCCACGGAGTCGATCTCGAAAATCCTGAAAGCCACGGGCGCGACCCTGGAGGATTTCCTTCGCCTCGTCGAGCCCTCCGGTTCGTTGCGCCGTTCCATGATCCCGCTGATCGGCATGGAAGAGGCGGCCTCCGGCAAGGTGTTCAACGACGAAGGCATGCCCAACGAGGGCCCTGGCTGGGACGAGATCGAGTTTCCCGATTTCGGGCAGGAAAAGGTCTTCGCGCTCGAGGTGACGGGTGACGCCCTGGCTCCGCTCTATCGCGATGGGGACGTTCTCATCGTCTCGCCGACGGCCAGCACCCGCAAGGGCGACCGGGTCGTCGTATGCACGACGTCCGGCGCGATCCTGGCCAAGGAGCTCAAGCGCCGCTCGGCCAAGACCCTGGAGATGTCGTCCCTTGCCAAGGACCAGGAAGACCAGGTGATCCCGGCCGAAGAGGTCTCCTGGTCGGCCCGGATCATGTGGGCCCGGCAATAGCCGGCGCTCAGGCTGCGCGGCCGGCCTCGCGCTCCTTCAGGAAGGCCTCGTGCTCGCGCACGAGAATGCCCTCGAGCGCCTTTCGGATCAGCGCCCGCGTCTCCTTCACCCCGTAGAGAGCCACGAAGGAGCCGAAGCGCGGACCGCGGGGCTCGCCCAGCAGCACCTGGTAGATCGTGTTGAACCACTCGATGGACACGCCCGGACGCTCGGGCGTCGCGCCCTTGGCCTTGAGGTCCTGATAGCGAGGCTCGGCCCGCCCCACGTTGTAGATCTCCTCCTGGATCGCCTCGGCGGTTGCCGGGCGCTCCCCGGACTCGAAGGAGCCGAGCGCCTCCTCCAGGCGCCGCAGGGAAGCGGCCTCCACGTCGTCCGCGAGGCGATAGGCCTTCTGGGGCTTCACGAAATCCTCGAAATAGCGGACGGCACGCTTGACCAGGCTGTCGAGGCGCGGATGCGTTTCGGGCGAGACGCCCGGCGCATAGCGGCGGATGAAGCCCCACAGCACCGCGGGATCCTCGGAATTCGCCACGGCCACCAGGTTGAGCAGCATGGAGAACGAGATCGTCGTGCCGGGCTGGTTGCCTCCGCCGGACGACACCAGTTCGGGAGCCGGCGGCTCGCCCGCATGAAGATGCCAGACCGGGTTCATCAGGCGGGCCTTGGTGTCCTGCGCCGGATACTTCTCCAGGAAGGTCAGGTAGTCGTCCACCTGCCGCGGGATCACGTCGAAATAGAGCTTCTTCGCCTCGCGGGGCTTGCTGAACATGAACAGCCGAAGGCTGTCCGGCGTGCCGTAGGTGAGCCACTCGTCGATGGTGAGCCCGTTGCCCTTCGACTTGGAGATCTTCTGGCCCTTCTCATCCAGGAAGAGCTCGTAGTTGAACCCGTCCGGCGGCAGGCCGCCGAGCGCCTTGGCGATCTCGCCGGAGAGCTTCACGCTGTCGATCAGGTCCTTGCCGGCCATCTCGTAATCGACGCCGAGCGCCACCCAGCGCATGGCCCAGTCGGGCTTCCATTGCAGCTTGGCATGCCCGCCCGTCACCGGAGACTCGAAGCGCTCGCCCGTATCGGGATCGCGCCACACGATGGTGCCGGCATCGAGCCTGCGCTCGTCGATCGGCACCTGCATGACGATGCCGGTCTTCGGATGAACCGGCAGGAACGGCGAATACGATTGCTGGCGCTCCTCTCGCAGGGAGGGCAGCATGATGGCCATCACGGCATCGTAGCGTTCGAGCACGGTGAGCAGGGTCTTGTCGAAGCGGCCGGCCTTGTAGCACTCGGTCGCCGACAGGAACTCGTAGTCGAAGCCGAAGGCATCGAGGAATTCGCGCAGGCGCGCATTGTTGTGATGCGCGAAGCTCTCATGGGTGCCGAATGGGTCCGGCACCTGCGTCAACGGCTTGCCGAGCGCCGAGGCCACGAGATCCTTGTTCGGGATGTTGTCCGGCACCTTGCGCAAGCCGTCCATGTCGTCCGAGAAGGCGACGAGGCGTGTCGGAATGCTGTCCCCGGTCAGCACCCGGAAGGCGTGGCGCACCATGCTGGTGCGGGCGACCTCGCCGAAGGTGCCGATATGCGGCAGGCCCGAGGGACCGTAGCCCGTCTCGAACAGAGCCTCCTTCTTGCCCGTCCGTTTGAGCCGCTCGACGAGCTTGCGCGCCTCCTCGAAAGGCCAGGCGGTGGCGGTCTGAGCGGCTTCGGTCAGGGCAGGATCAAGGGTCAGGGGGTGAGACATGGGCCTAGTGCTTGCGGAAAATGCGTCCAGAAGCGCGGCACACTAGGGAGGAGACCCGCAGGGGTCAATGCGGTAAAGCCGCCTTCGGCCGAGCCCACAAGGCTTCAGAAGGGGCTGATCGGGAAGAAGCGCAGGTAAAGTTCCGCGTATTTCCCTTCCTTCCACAACTGCTGCAGGGCGAAATCGAGCGCTCGGCGCAGAGTGTCGTCCTCGGTCCGCGTGATGAACCCGATTCCTTCGCCGAAGAAACGGCTTTCCAGGTAGGGACCTCCGGAGAAGTCGCAGCACCCGCCGGCCTCCTCGCCCCCGATCCAGAGAGCAAGGCCGAGGCCGTCGGCGAACAGGTAGTCGATGTCGCCGGCCTTGAGGGCCGACTGGGCAGCCGCCAGCTCCGGATAGGGCTTGAGCGTGCCGCCCTTCATGAAGGCCTTGGCGTAAGCCTCGTGAGCCGTCCCCCCAACGACCCCGATGGTCTTGCCCTGAAGGGACTTGGCCTCGGGAACCGGCTGGTTTCGATCCTTGCGCACGGCAAAGCGGGCCGGGATCTTGAAATACGGCGCCGTGACTGCGAAGCGCCCGCGCAGATCCGTCGTGACGGGAATGGCCGCGGCGACCACATCGCCCTGCCGCTCGTTCAGGGCCCCGAGCAGCATGTCGAACCGGCGGACCTGGATGGTGCAGGTGAGGCCCAGGCGCTCGCAGGCCGCACGCGCGAGTTCCACCGACAGTCCGGTCGGATTGCCGTCCGGTCCCGGAAAGTGCAGCGGCGGAAAATCGTCGTCCACCAGAAAGCGAATCGTCCGGGTCGCCGGCAGATCGGGCCGATCGAGCTGGGTCTTGGGATCCCAGAAGTTCGGAATGTTCACGCCTTCGGCCTGCGCGAGGCACGGCATCGCCATCAGGGCCACCGGCAACAGCACTCTCGGGAGCTTGATCGTGCCTCGGAGGCGCGACAGGAATGCAATGCTATTTCGAACCATCTGGACGATGTTCAGTTGGGTGTTCACTTGGATATTCACTTGGATGTTCACTTGCACGCTGCCCCGCACCCGATCCGAACGCCTGCCGGAAGCTTCCTTTGCTCATGAGGCAGGGTCTAGCGGAGAGCGGCCCACAGTCAACGGCGCTCCCCATCGAGATCGGCTTCCCGGCTCATCATGGGCAGCCGCCGGAGACCCTCCGCCAGGCAGCGATCCTGGCTCGACCCGCCGCTGGCCACCGGCCTCCGCCTGCCCTCGCTGTCATCCCCCTGCGGCGAGCCGCCGGTTACCCGGAGAGCATCCTGGCCGGCCTCGCCTCTCCGACCGGGAGCGAGGCCGGCTGGAGGGGTCTGAGGGAGCTCGCAACCGCACCCTTCCGCTGGAACGAGACGAGCCATGGGCTGGCCCGGACATCGCGAACGGACAGATCTAGAGGCACCAGGCCAGGGTCGTCGACACGAGATCGTTGAAGACGGCACCGCCATAGCGCCACCACAAGAGGCCGCCCGACGCGACCAAGCACAGGACCGCTCCGGCCAGAAGCCCGGCCCGGACCCTCCTCTCCTGATGTTCGACCTGTCCAGGAACCACGTTCACATCCCTCATCGGCGGCTGCCGGGGAGCGAGTATAGAGCGCTCCACGCTCTCGTAAAAGGGATCAGGCCTCCAACCAGTTCCGCAGCCTGGACAGCCGCGGCTCATCCTCGTGCGTGACGGCCTGCGCCAGGGCGGCCCGGCTTCCCACCATGACGACGAGTCGGCTTGCGCGCGTCACTCCCGTATAGAGCAGCTTGCGCCGGAGCATGGAGGCCTGCTGCGACGCCACGGGGATGATCACCGCCGGATACTCGGACCCCTGCGCCTTGTGGATCGTCACCGCATAGGCGAGCGCCAGTTCGTCGAGCTCCCGGAGCGTATAGACCACGGGCCTGTCGTCGAAGGCGACCGTCAGTTCGCCGTGGTCCCGATCCACCTCGCGTACGATGCCGACCTCGCCGTTATAAACGTCCCGCTCGTAGTCGTTCCTCACCTGCATGACCTTGTCGCCGGGCCCGTAGACCCAGCCGGCCCGGTGCAGGCTCTCGGTTCCCGGCGGATTGAAGATCTGCTGCAACTCGCCGTTCAGCATGTGAGTGCCGAGCCGCCCGCGATTCATGGGGCACAGGACCTGCACGTCGCGCACGGGATCGAGGCCGAATTTTCGCGGGATGCGATCGCGCATGAGGATCGTCATCTTGGCGATGGCGTCGGCCGGCGTATCAGCCTCGACGAAATAGAGATCCGAGTCCGGCTGATGCGAAAGATCCGGCACGATTCCGCGATTGATGGCGTGCGCGACGGTGATGATGCGGCTCTCGCGCTCCTGGCGAAACACTTCCCGCAGATGCACCACCGGAACGGTCCCGGAGGCGATGATGTCGGAGAGGATCTGTCCCGGCCCGATGGAGGGAAGCTGATCCACGTCGCCGACGAGGAGCAGGCAGGCCTCGTCCGGCATGGCGCGCAACAGAGCCGCCATGAGCCGGATATCGAGCATGGACGCCTCGTCCACCACGAGGAAATTGCAGTCGAGCGGCGCCTTGGCGTTGCGCCGGAACCCACCCTCGGAGGCTTCGAGGAGCCGGTGCACGGTCTTGGCGGGAAAGCCCGTGCTCTCGGCGAGCCGCTTGGCCGCCCGTCCGGTCGGAGCGCACAGAGCGACCTGCAATTGATGCTTCGCGCATAGATGCGTGAGGCTCCGGATGAGCGTGGTCTTGCCTACGCCCGGGCCGCCGGTGACGACGAGCACCTTGGCCTCGCAGGAGGCGATCAGCGCCTCGCGCTGACTGGCCGAGTAGGAGACGCCCGTGGCAGCTTCGGCCTCGGCGATCACCTGCGCGGGATCGAGCCCGCGCCAGGGATGGAACCCTTGCGCGATCTCCTTCAGGCGCTGGGCGATGAAAAGCTCGGCCCCGTAGAGGCTCTTGAGGAAGATGCGGCGAGGTCCGTCGAGCTCGTCGGCGACGAGCTGGCCGGCCGCGCATTGCGCGTCGAGCACGGGCGCCAGCCGGTCCGTCGGCACCGTGAGCAGGACGCTGGCCTGCCGCAGGAGGTCATCGACCGGCAACCCCGAATGCCCCTCCTTCACGGCATCCGACAGAACGGTGGCAAGCCCCGCCTGCAGCCGGATATCGGCGGTGGGCTCGACGGCGAGCTGCGTGGCGACCTGATCGGCCAGAGCGAACTCGATGCCTGGAAGATCGAGGGCAAGCCGATAGGGATTGGCCTTGATGATGTCGATCGCCCCGATCCCAAAGGCGCGATAGATGCGCGCGAGCAGAAAGCCCCGGATGCCGTGGGCGTTCAGGAAGGCTGCGATGTCCTTCAAGGCGCGATGCTCGGCCCAGGCCTCGCCGATGCCGAGCGCCTTCGCCATCCCGATGCCATGCACGCGCGTCAGCTCGTGCGGCTTTTGTTCGATCACGTCGAGGATGCGCGAACCGAAGGAGGCGATGAGCCGCTGCGCAACGGATGGGCCGACACCCTTCAGGAGACCGGATCCGAGAAAGCGCTGCAGGTCTTCCGCCGTTGTCGGCGCCGCGGTCTTCAGCTCGGCGGCACGAAACTGAACGCCATGGTTGCGATCGTGCAGCCACTCCCCGCTCGCCTCGACCACTTCGCCGATGGCGACGGACGGCGCGTGGCCGACGACGGCGACCGGCTTGCGGTGCCCCCGCGCCTTGACGCGCAGCACGCAGAAACCGGTCTCGTCGTTGTGGAACGTCACCCGCTCGACGGAGCCGACGAGATGTTCGGTGAGAGTGAGAGCGTCCTGACTGACCGCAGGGAGGGCGGAGGATTTCGGCATCGATCGGAAAGACCAGAAGCGCGGGACGCAAGCGCAGAAAGAGAAATGGGCGAGATGATCGTCAAGCCATCTCGCCCATGATCGCAGCGAAAGTTAGGCCGCCTTCTTGGTCGGCCACCCGAGTTCCACGAGACGCGCCTTGGCGAAGTCGCGGATCTCGTCGCGGATACCCTCCGGCAGATCCGCGAGGGTCTTCTGGGTGTCGGCGTGGAGCATCAGGTCCGTGACCGCGTTGATGGTCTTGGCCTTCTTGATCTTCGCCTTCAGGTCGTCCTCGACCTTGCCGTCGGCGGCCGCCGCCTCGGCCTTGCCCCTCTGCGGCTCCGACTTCTCGATCTCCACATGGGGATCGGCATAGCCCGGGCGACCCTGCTTGAACTCGTCCGCCTCCTCCTCGGAGTAGACATAGCCGTGCAGCTCGATGAGCTTGAGGATCACCCGGTCCTTCGCACGCTTCTCGGCCATGGCATAAACGTAAGCCGCCTGCTTGCCGGAGACGCGGTAGTTGACGCCGATCAGCGCCTCGCCGATCGACCATTCCACGCGATCGCCCATGCGGCCGGTCACCTGGATCACGGCCTCGTCGCGCTCGGCACGGATGATCTTGGGCTCGTCGAAGACGACCTTGGCCTGGGCGGCAATCCGCTCGAGGGTCTTGTGATAGATCACGGCCGTCCCCTGGACGCGCCAGACGTTTCCGGCCATCGGTTCGCCGAATTTCGCCAGCACCTCGGAAATCTTCTTGTCTGTCGTATTCATCCTCGATCCTAACTTTCTCAGAGGCCCGTACATCGCAGACGCGCTCTTGTCGCAGCCTTGTCACGGCAGGCGCGTTCGTCCTTTGTTCTATACCAAATTTGCACCGTCCGGTCCACTTCGGGGCCGGTAGAGCAATACGATTATGCGTTCTAGATCAGCCACTTAACTCCTGTGCCATTTTGTCCCAATGCGGCGCCGTGCGGCCATCGCCCGTGATCGGGCCGGAGCGTCGCGAACGAGGCCGAACGTTTGACCGGGAAGACATTGTTCTATATATGTTCCTGTTCCCGGAGGCGGGCCGACGGTGAGCGCTGGCCCGCGCGCTCCATCCCTTCGACCGACCAAGCTGGAGGCCCCGATGTCCGCGCAAGCGCTCCTCGACCTTTCGGACCGACGCCCTGCCCGGCGCCCGGGAACCCGCCGAGCCGCGAAGCGCCCATCCGCGCCGCTCACGCGCAATGCCTTGATCGCCGATTATCTGGCGCTGTGCGAGCTCGATGCGGAGGTAGAATCCTTGCGCGCTCCCGCCGATCCGGCCATGTTCGCCGTCGGGGAGGAAACCATCGAGCACGTGGCGGATTTCGAGATCGTGAAGGACGGCGCCGCCTTTCTGGTCGACGTGGTGACCGACGACGATCTCCTGAAGCATCCCCTGCGCGCCGCAGCGATCCACGGCATCACCTCGGCGGACGGCCGCGCCTTCGTGATCGAGACCGCGGCGAGCATCCGGGCCGAGCCGCGCTTCACGACCATGCGCCTCATCATGGCCTGCAAGCGCACCCCCGTGACCGCCGGAGACCGGGTTCGGGTCCTGCATCAGCTCGACGAGATGGGCGCGATGCGGCTGGTGGATTGCGCCAGCGCCGTGATGAACACGCAGGACGGCGTGGCGGCCGTTCTGGCGCTCGCCTGTGAGGGATTGGTCGCCGTCGACATCAGTCGGCCGATCCTGCCGGAAACCCAGGTGCGCCGCCGCCGCCTGCCCTACACCGATCCGTTCGCGTTCTAGCGCATCGGACGTGAAGAGTGGACCCGGGTTTGGGTCCGATGCTCGAGCCTTTGAGCGGCGCACCGCTCGGGACCCTGTCTTGATCGCTCGGCCGATCCACCACCCCGTCATCACCGGGCCGTCCAATCCACCACCACGTCATCACCGGCCTTGTGCCGGTGATCCCGATTGTTCGAGGCGCGGCACTTTTCAGCATCGGGATGGCCGGCGAGAGGAGGGTGATGACTGGCCGGCCATGACGTGTGGAGGGTGTTCGCACGGGCCCGTGCCACCTTCTCCACGTCATCACCGGGCTTGTCCCGGTGATCTCGATTGTCCGATGCTCCACTCTTGGCTGGCGCATCGTTCGGCGCGGACCCGCAGGC
>NZ_JAMXFI010000009.1:0-53735 GCF_025460875.1 Microvirga yunnanensis | reverse complement strand
GGGGGGGCGCTTTGGGCCGGGCGGCCCCCCGGCCCCCCCCCTGAACGATGCGCTAGGACTGCGTCGCGTGGCGCTCGACCGCTTCGCCCAGAAGGGAACGCACGATGGCGCGCACCGCGTCCGACGTATTGTCGGATGCGAACTTCGCCTCGATCTCGTCGCGGATGATCGACCCGTCGCCGCTGCGTTTCAGCTCCGTGGCGGATTCGGCCTGCAGCAGCGTGACGAAGGCGCTCTCGACCTCCCGCGCCACCGCATCCCCGTCAGCCGCGTCGACCACGCGTCCGGTGAGATCGAAGACATTGCTTTCGAACGGCAGAGCCTGAGGTTCGAGTCCGCCTCCGGCATCCAGGATCCAGGCGCGGGGAACGTGATCCACGAGATCGACGGATTGGCGCGTGATGGTGCCGGGATTCATCCAGCGGGTGCGTCCGGCAAGAACGGATTTCTGCGTCTTGTGGATGTGTCCGTTGATCAGCACGTCGCAGCCCTCGACCGCGAAGGGCGGCACCGCTCCCGGATAGCCCCCGTCGAACGCGATGTCATGATGCGTGAACCAGGCGTGAAGGTCGACGCCGGCGAATGAGCCGCGCGCATCGGTCGGAATCGCCTGACCGTAGGGCGTCATCCCGATGCCGATCCGCCGCGCGCCGATCTGCACCTCGGTTACCGGAGATGGCGCGGCCACAACGTCGATCACGTCGCACAGGCCCAGGAGCGCCAGCGAGTCGCTGTCGGTCAGCGTCGTGTGCTGGATATCGTGGTTGCCCACGTTGACGATGGGCCGGTGCCGGAAGCCCTTGAGAACGCGGATGAGCTGGTTCTTGAGGGCCTCGTCGGTCTCGACCGGCCGGTCGAACAGATCGCCCAGGATGACGACGGCAAGCCCGCGCTCGTTGGCGATGGCAACACAGCGCTCGAGCTTGCCGAGAACGGCCTGCGGCCAGACGGCGTCCTTGCGCCGCCCCGGCCGCCGCGAGCCCACATGCGGATCTCCGATGACCAGGACACCGTTGCAGGCGACAGGGGGAAGTCGATCTCCGGACAGGATCATGCGGTCAGCCGCTCCGATGGCGTGGGGGAATGAGAAGGATGGGCGTGATGGTCCAAGAGGGTCTCCGGCTTGACCGGTGAGCCGCAAGTGGGGCAAAGGCCGCCAGTTTCCTCAATGAGCTTCGCCATGTCGGCCTGGACGGATGCAAGACCCTCATCGACCTTCGCGAGCCGGCCCTGAGCAATCAGAGCGGCGCTGCGAAGATCGTTCACACGTTTCAGAATGTTTTGCGCCGACGCAGTGTTTTCAAGGACTGGAACGCCATCGGGCAAGCCGCGCAAGGCGGCCAGCCGCGTCCTGCTCTGAGCGAGGCGCCGTCCGAGCTGCAGGACCCGCTCTCCCAGCCGCTCGCGCTCGCGCGAGCGCTCCACCGTGCGCGTCAAACGCGTCAGTTCCTCGGCGTCCGGAAGCGTTGCCGTGACGGTCGCCCGAGCCTTCGCCTTGCCCAGCCGGCGATCGAGATCCGCAATCTGCGACATGCGCTGCTGCAATCGCTGGAGGCGTGCTGCGGCGTCATTGAGATCGTCCCCTTGCTGTCGGATGGCCGACAGCCGGTCCTTGAGACGATCGAGAACCTGCAAGCCTTCGAGCGTTTCCTCGACGGCGATCAGTTCCCGTTCGCCATTGCGCACGAGATCGTTGTCCCGCCGGCAGCGCTCGCGATGGATGACGAGCATGTCGCGGATATAGCCGGCCTCCTGGCCGATCGAGAGCACGGCCGAGCGGCGCGACGGCGTCTCGCCGAGAAGGAACACGGGAAATTTCTGGTGCGCGATATGGACGTCGAGATCCTCCACCTTGCGGATGCGGATGAGATCGGCGACCCAGTCGGGAACATTGCGCCCGCCCGTCTCGTAGCGCATGCCCCGCTCCTCGACGACGGAACCGTCCGCCTCATGCAGGGACCAGACGTTGACCGGGGAACGGCGGGGCTGACGCGTGAAGCGCAGGACCCTGTTGCCGGCGAGGCCGATTTCGACCCCTGCCGCCTTCGCGCCCGCCCGCACGAGGCTGTCTCGGGCCTCGCCGTAGAACACGGCCCGCAAGGCACGGATGAAGGTGGATTTGCCGCGGTTGTTCGGACCGATGAGCGCGTTCACGCCCGGGCTCAGAGGCAGCGTCGCATCCTCGTAGGCCTGCACGTTGACGAGCCGGATGAACCGCAGGCCCGGCTGCCCATCGTCCCACGCGGCGGCTGTGTCGGTCGACTGCACATCGACGCCCGAGACCGGCTCTCCGACGATGCGGGCGATGTGGAACTTGCCCGAGAACTGCGACAGGTCGTGGTGAGACACGGCCAGGCACTGCACGCCGAGCCGGGCGGCGCCGTCCTCCAGCACCTTGTAGAAGGAGGAGACGCGATCCGGTGCAATCCAGCAATCGGCTTCGTCGAGGGCGAGGAAACGCGCGACATCCGCCTTGACGACTGCGATCAGGCGCAGCGCCATGCCGATCACGTTGGTCAGCGCGCCGCCGTTGTCCTCCAGCACGTCCTCGAGCGTGCCGTCGGGACGGCGCACGCAGATGTCGAGCGAGGCCAGGCCGCGCTCCGTCGAGAGATCCAGAGCCACTGGCTTCTCGCCCGGCAGCACCTCCTGGACGAGGGCCGTCAGAAGCGTCTCGAACGCCGAGAGGCTGCGGCGGTTGGCGCTGCCGTGCACGGCCTCGATGAAGGCTTCCACCTCGTCCTTGACGGCAAGCCGCCCCTTGGCGAGTTCGATCGCACGCGTCAGTTCCCCGCGCCGCGTCCGCAAGGCATCGCGCCGCCCTTCCAGACGTGCGAGGGCAGCGGCCGCCCGCGCGAGGTCATGATCGACGGACGGCGCGATCAACGCTCGTCTCCAAGCTGCTTGAGACGGGTTTCCACCTCGCGCAGGGCAGCGGCGAATTCTTCGGCGAGCTTGGCATTGCGGGCCTGGGCATCCTCGATCAATCCCTGGAGCTGCCCCTCGTCGTCCGTGCCGAACTCCGATAGGGCGAGGGCCCGCGCTTCTTCCAGCTCCCGGGCGAGACGCTCGACTTCGCCCTCCGCCCGGATCCGCTCCGCCCTCAGTCTGTCGAAGGTTTTGCGCATCTCCTCCAGGCGTCGGAGCTGGTCCGTTTCGAGGCGTGAGAGAGTGGTCATGGCGTCGCGAATCCGCTGCGTTGGAATGGTCGAGCTTCAGTTATCGTCAGCGGTATTTCGCCGCAACGACTTTGCCTCTTTTTGAGCGGGATCGGGAGCAAACTCTTCAATCCTGGCATCAGTCCCTCCACATAGTATCGGTTACTCCAAGATTACAGTCCCAGAGCGGCGTCTTTGCTTGACATCGCGGAAGCCAGGAGTATGTTCTTGGTTTGTTCGCATCCTGTGTATGCGTCGTGGATGTGACGCCATTAGGGCAGCCGCGCCTGACCACCGCGAAGGAACCTGCGATGACCGCCATGACGGATGAACGCCCGATCTTCGAGAACGAGGAATGGCTCGTGATCGACAGCGGCCTGGAGCACAAGCGGACCGGCTATTTCATCGACCGCGAGAGCCTCGGGCAGCGTCGGGAGGATGGCCTTTGGACGTGGCCGCTGCACATGGCCGAAAAGAGCTGGTGCGCCATGCAGCCTTTCTCCGAAGCCTTCTCCTGTGCGGCCTCCGTCTATGGTGTCACGACCGGCGCCGAGCTGGCGCGGACCTTCAGGATGGCGCGCTGCGAGATTTCGCCCTGGCCGAAGGCCGCGCGGGCAGCTCATCGCGGCGCCAACCCCGTTCCGTTGATCCCGCAGACCTTGCATTCGCAGGACTCGAACCCCATCTTCATCGAGCCGCGTTCTTCCGAGAAGTCCTTGAACGGTCAAGGTTTTCAGAGCCCGGACAATGCCTGGCGCATGCGCCCTCAGACGAGCGCGCGGCTGTTTCTGAAGTCCCTGCGTGAGCGTTCCGAACGCCCGAGTCTGGCACGGGAAGCCGAGCTTCCCTGGCGGGCGCAGCGCCGGATTCGCAGGACGGGAACAAAGCTCGTCCGGCTGCTGCAGGCAGCCTGGACCACACGGTGAGAGAAATGCCGAGCTTCGGACTTGAAGAGATCATGCGCTACGGCGCGAACGCCTTTGCGGGAGACGTCTCCGGCGCGCAGACCAGCTCGCCCGAGACGGCGGAGGAGTTTGCGCAACACGTCATCGAGGCGATCTGCCATACCAGCGTGACGCCGAGCGTCGGACGTCGCACCTTCGAACGCTGCATGCGTGCCTTGAGCCTGGGATCAACGGCCCGAATCGGCTTCCGACATCCCGCCAAGGCTGAAGCGATCGACCGGGTCTGGTGCGACCGCGAGCGTCTGTTCGACGAGTACAACGGGAGTTCCGACAAGCTGAGCTTTCTCGCGACGCTGCCCTGGATCGGTCCCGTGACGAAACATTCCCTGGCCCGCCGGCTCGGCATCTACGCCGAGCATGGACAGCGGGCCGTCGCCTGAAAACGAAACAACAAGAAGAGGTATCACCCCATGGCCAAGGTCCGCGCAAGCGATGTCGGCTTCTGCGTCGTCGATGACAACGCCAATGTCATCGCCGACAATCTCGTTCACCGCATCCGTGAGGCTGCCGTCGACATGGAAAGCCAGGTCAACCGGCTCTACCGGGGACGCCAGGCCTATGATCTCGAGGAAGGCACGAAACTCGATCTCGACAAGGCGATCGAGCAGCTGGCCTACATGGCCCGCACCCTGCGCGAGATCCGAAACGAGCAGTCGAAGGTCGTCTACCTCCAAGCCGCCGAGTAACGCGGCTGAGCACCCAACGCCCTCGAGAGCGGTGACCCTGTCACCGCTTTTTTCATGCCTTGATGGCCGATACGAACAGGACGAGCGGCGCGTGCCGATACCAGCGGTCCAGCCAATCGTGCTTGCGCGCCAGCTCCTCTCCCGGCCGCGGCTCCTCGACCCTCACGATGCGAAAGCCCGCGTCAATGACGGCATTGACGTAGTCGGACAGGGTTCGCGGAAACCGCGGTACCGTAAAAGGCTCCCGCCCGGCCTGCCCTTCACTCCCGTCCCGCCGGCTGAACCGCCAGTGCTCGACGAAGGGCATTCTCTCGAAATAGTGCCCGACACGAAGCCCGAGAGGAGCCCCGGTCTCGTCGGTCAGCCATTTGATCGCGGGCGTAATGAAGCAGGGATGCAGAACGCTGAAGCACAGGGTCCCGCCCGGCTTCAGCACGCGGAACGCGGCGTGCAAGGCGGCTCCAAGATCCGGCCCGTCCATGAGCGCCATGGTGGACAGGGCACAGTCGAAGTCTCCATCCCCGAATGGGGCGAGTTCACTGAAGGATCCGATCTCGTAGGAAATCCCGAGAGGCTCCTGGGCCTCCTGCTGCCGGGCCTGTTCGATCATCGCGGTGGAGAGATCGATCCCGGTCATCATCCCGCCGAGCCGCGCGAAGCGGCGCGTGTTGGAGCCCTCGCCACAGCCCAGGTCGATCGCGCGCCTCCCCACGATGGGAGGCATGAAGGCGAGGAAGGCAGGCAGCGTATAGAGCTCGCGGTAAAGATCGAGCCCGTTCCGCACCTCCCGGGTCCAGAGATCGGCATTGCGGTTCCATGCTGCGGCGACGGCCGCTTCGTCCAGGATCGTATTGGTCAAGGCAGGCTCCTGAAGCTTCGATTTCCGTATTACACGGGCAGCGACGCCCCTCGGCAACCGAGCTCCGGTTGCTTCGAAAGGCGTCCTGCTCTGGTCCCGTTCTCGGCACCCTCTTGTGTTTCACGTGGAACAAATATAGAACAGTCGGTGATGCCTCCCGTCAGGCAGGAGTGTGCAACCGACCTGAAAACGTGAGGCATTTCCGATGCCCCAGCCGTTCAGGAGAGATGAAGTGGAGAGGCCATCATGGCTGGAAGCGTGAACAAGGTGATTTTGGTAGGGAATCTGGGGCGGGACCCTGAGGTTCGGCGTCTGTCGAACGGGGAGCCTGTGGTGAACCTTCGGATCGCCACGTCGGAGACCTGGAAGGACAAGGGCACGGGCGAGCGCAAGGAGAAGACCGAGTGGCACTCGGTGGTGATCTTCAACGAGAACTTGGCCCGGGTGGCGGAGCAGTACCTGAAGAAGGGCTCGAAGGTGTATCTTGAGGGTCAGCTGCAGACGCGCAAGTGGACCGACCAGAGCGGCCAGGAGAAGTACACCACCGAGGTGGTGCTGCAGCGCTTCCGGGGCGAGCTGACGATCCTGGACAGCCGCGGCGGCGGCGGGGCGTCGGAGTTCGGCGACGACGAGCCGGGCCAGATCAGCCGCGGCGGCGACTTCGGACGATCATCCCCCATGGAGCGCAGGCCCGAGCCGGCCGGCGGCTCCCGGCACAGCGACTTCGACGACGACATTCCGTTCTAGGGCTTCGCCGTTCTAAAGAACACTGCCCACCAAACGTTCGAAATCCGGGCTCCAGCCCGGATTTTTCGTGCCGGCCTCCGCTTGGCCCCACCTCAGGCGTCGATTGAGGTCTTGCGGGTCTGATGCCGCGAGCGCTGAGCCCGCTCCACCTCCCGGAGCCTCCGCGCCCTCTCCTGCAGTTCGTCGCGGCTCGACCACCACCATCCCCGCGCGGAGCGGATCTCGGATGCCTCTTCGGCCTGCACGGGGCGTGTGCGGTAGATCTCCTGAAGGGTCGGCATCCGCCAGTGACCCCAAACGTAGTGGGACGGATCTCCCTGGAGATGAGCGTAAAGCCTGGCCGCGGCAGGATCGTCGATGGGATCGACGTCGATCGCCTCGAACACGACAACCCCCCAGCTGATCGTCGAGAGCGGAAAGCCCAAAGGGGGAGGATCGTCGACCGGCACCGGGTAGCGCCTGCGGCGGCGCTCCGCCTGCAGCGGAGCAGCCTCATCCGGGCCTTCTCGCCTCTTCTCCTCGCGGCGTCTCCGGCGGGCCTCAGGCTCGTTGCGCCGCGCCGCCTCCTCGATCTCGGGCCAGCGCGACTTCAAATCCTCGTAGGAGCGGAACGGCACCCGCCAGACCCTGTCCTCGGAATCCCAGTGGGCCCACGGAATCGACCGCAGTGCTTCCACGATGGTGCGCGAATAGGGCGTGCGCACCATCAGATCGTCAGCGACGGTCAGATAGGGGCTCTCCAGAGGCTCGAAGACAAAGGCGTCCCGCCCCTTGGCGTCGGCATGCCGGTCCAGGGTCTCCAGCTCCTGCGCCGTCCAGGTGGTCAGCCGCTTCGCGGCCGTCGTTCCCGGCACGAACCAGCGCTCCTCCCCGGCCCGCCACCGCGCCCGAGGGAAATGCTCCCGAAACCGGCGGACGAGATCGCGGTCATAGGGAAACCGGGCATAGGCACCCGGGCGCTCCTCGTCATCAGAGGGCAGAATCTGGAAGGCGGAGGCGATCTCCATCGGCCGTCAGAACCGCTCGCGATTGGTGTCTCTGAGCACAACCGCCCGTCTTGATTTTGGATCCCGCCGCTAAGCGATACCGTCACGGGAAATGCCTGTCAGGCATCTCCCGCAGTGTTGGGCGAGCCATAGACATCCTGACCTGTCAGCCCACGCAGGACCTCGTATGTCTGATGGAGCCTTGAATGAGCAGGGGCCCAAATGCAAGCCAACGCCTCAGATACGCCGCTGCCTCGTGCGGCAGAAGCTCCGACACATGGGTGCGAACGCCCTCCAATGCCCGTTGCTCCAGGTAAGCAAACCGATGGAAGTGGACCTATCGGGCAAGATCGTGCCGCGCGAGTGAGGAAGGAACACACGCCATGCTGAAGCGTCTCCACGGTCGCATTGTGAGCAGCGGACTCCAAGCTAAAACAGCCTGCTGTCCATCTGGCGATCGTCGCAAGTACCATGTGGCTGGCAGTTAGATGCTCAGACCTGGTTTTTCATGATTCCGAACTGAGCACCAACTGCCACCGTGAACAAGCCTCTGGCGAAAGGCGACGGCAAGCCGGTGTCCGACCCCAGGGGCGGCCCGGTGCACGACCCGGCCATAGTGCGGGCAAGAGCGCTGTCGATGCCAAGTTAACGGCACAGGTTGTCGTCACGCTGAAATAGGTCTACGCCGTCGTGGTATGACCTGAGATTGTAAAAGGCCTCTGTAATGGCATCTCCTCGCGACGGATCCTCCCCCCTCCCGTTCTTGAGGGGCGTCAGCTTTACAGGGATGAACTATACGCCAGGTGAACAATGGCCCCGAGCTGAGGCGGCGGATTACTTCATCAAGCAGAAGCGGATGAACGTCGTCCGGCTCAGCCTTCTTTGGGAGCTGATGCAACCCATCCTCGGTGGGCCCCTGGCCGTTGCTCAAACCAGAGGCATCCAAACTCAGATCGGACGAATTGCTGGGCTTGGGGCTTATGTCATCATTGAACCGCACATCTACGGTCGCCGCACGGAAGGCGGGGCAGAGCACATCATCGGGGAAGGCCCGATCGTCACCATTGACCACTTCTCCGACTTCTGGCGGAAAGTGGCCGCCCAGTACAGCGGTCCGATGATCCTGTACAGCCTGATGAACGAGCCGCACGATCAGAACTCTGGAAAGCTTGTCGAGGTCATCAATGGCGCCATTGCTGCCATTCGCTCCACAGGCGCGACGGGCCCGATCCTCGTTCCAGGCAACAACTGGACGAGCCGCACGAGCTGGAGGCGGGGTTCCGCGAATTTCTCCATGATGGCGGATATCGTTGACCCGCTGAACAACTGGATCATCGACTACCATTGCTACTTCGACGAATGGTCGGCTGGGCAGAAAGCAACCATTGAGAAAGGCTTCATCAACGATGTCGCGTTTTTCTCGAATTGGCTGGGCTCAAGTGGGCGGAAGGCGTTCGTCGGCGAATTCGGCTGTGCCGCAGATGTCGAATCCTTGAAGGCACTTCAGCGTTTCCTCGACCACATCGAAGCTAACAGGGAGTGTTGGGCCGGTTGGGCTTACTTCGCTGGAGGCGGGTGGTGGAAGTACGATCATATGCTGCGGCTCGACCCTTACGCATCGAAGTGGGATCCACACAATGTCTTCGCGAAAGAGGCTCAGACTTGGGAAGATCCTCGTCCAGACATGCCGCAGATGCGCACGTTGATGAGGTATCTCCCGCATCCATGAATGTCCATGGCATGACTGATGCCGGGTGCTAGCGTGAAAGTCTGGTAGGAGAGTTCTTCGCTACGGCTCACGTTCGAGCTGAGGCTCTCCCTGATAGTTCGACAGTTCCTCCGGAAGTATGAGCGGCGTTTCCGGCCCAGGTTTATTGTGCTTGGCTCCAAGGCACTCGTCGCACATCGATCGGACAGAGCGCTTGGCCGCTGCACGATGGCGATCGTACATCTCGTTCCACCCCTCGCGTCGAGCCGGTGCCTTAGGTTTCGGAGCCGCGACAATAGCTCGGAACTCGTCCGCATTTTCAAGTCGTGGTGGTGTCCCTTGGCCGATGTCCTGTGCGATCGAAGCAGACGCCAGCATTGATAGAGGGAGAATAATAAGAACTTTTCGCATGGCACGATTACTGTTCGAAGGTGCTGATCGGTAAGGGCCGATGTCAGTAGAAATGCCGCTCGAAAAGGTTCTGCGGTGTGACAAACAAACGCCCCGGCTGAGCAGCTTGCAGACCATCTCAACCAGGGCGCTCATGGCTCTGTGGGGGCGAGCCATAGACGGAAAACTATCCTGTTCCGGCTGGGTCTCAATGTCCCAATCGGTGAGTGCCGATGGCGCGAAAACCCCATTCATCGCATCAGTGGTAGCTCAGGTAGACAAACGCCCCGGCCTTGAAATGGATCGGGTCACCTGCCGCCGGAGCGTCAGCAGCACCTGGGCCGCGGTGTTTATCCAGGCTGATTCATGACAAGCAGGACAAGGCCTCTGACCGAGCAAGCTAAACGATCAGTATGGCGGTATCGAACCCCCCTTCTATCACGATTAGCCGGCAGGAATCTTCTCCCGAACGGCTCGCAACAAAAAGAGCTGCAATCTCAAAGATTTTTGATTAACATAGGTGAATAAGAATAAATAACTTTGTTTCAAATGGAGGAAACGATGCTGTGGTGGGTAAGCTTTCATTTGAGTTGTCTATTAGGTTTCTTAACCTTGGTCGGTGATCCGCCCGAACTACCCTGGCACGACTGATCCAAACGAAAGCGCTCCGATTAGGGCTCAAAGAGGCGGTGCTCAACCTGTGCGCTCAGCCGAAAGCCTCTAAGGAGATTTGCATTGGCAGCGCCGCCTTAACCCTGACCTAGGGCTAGGGTGATCTGGATCGGGCGCTCGTCGGCACCCGCCAAAGGATCGTTCTTTTTCGTCAGGCCGCCAGGGGAAAGCCCATGCCGCCGCCTGCGGCCCGTTGCGCCGCGCGATCAGATCGAAAGCATGAATGGACCTGATCCAGGGGTGAAGCGCGCTGAACTCCTCCTCTCTCTAACAGAAGTCGTCCAACAATTCTGTCAGAAATGCCCATGCTCTGGACCTCAGCCGGGCCCGCCAAAGGTCAGCCCGAGCGCTTGGGCGCTTGCCGTGTAAGATCGTGCGAAATCTACTCAGATCTCTCTCAGCAACAACCCGTTATCTCCCACGGCCAGGGGCATCCCCGCATCCTCAGTCGGAAGAACACCTCGAGGACGATTTGGGTAGGGCCGCGCACCGGCGACGGCCGCTGCAGCCCGGTTGTTGACGCCAAAGTAGCGGAAGATCGCCGCCATGTGGATCTTGACCGTCCCCTCCCCGAGCTTGAGCGCCAGGGCGATTTCCTTATTCGATTTGCCCTGGACCAGAAGGTCGAGCACCTCGCGCTGGCGCGAGGTCAGGGCATGGACCGAAGCGGCGGGCGCAGGCTCGGGCGGCACCGGCTGCGGCTCAGGGGCGACGTCCGGCAGCTCCCGAAGCGGCTGCAGCGAGCCGCCGGATGAGATGTCGGCCAGGCATGGCGGCACGTAGATCCCGCCCTCAAAGACCACGCGCAGCGCCTTGACCAGATCCGCAACCGGCAGGCTCTTGAGCATGTAGCCGTGAACGCCTGCCTCCAGCGCCGAGAGGATGTCCTGACGGGCGTTCGATGCGGACAGGACGGCTACGCGGGCATGCGGAAAGCACTCGCGGATCGCCCGCAGGTTGGTCGGGGTGCGCATGCCCGCCATGGACAGGTCCAGCAGAGCGGCTTCGATCCGCTCGTTTTCGGTGAGCCGCTCCAGCGCCTCGTCGAGGGACGACGCCTCGATGAGCTCTGCGAAGCCGAAGTGGTGGGTCAGGATGGCGGCCGCCGCAACGCGGAAATAGGGATCGCCATCAGCAATAAGCCCCATTCCTTTACCAGCACTCATGACATCTGCCCCAGCGATCTGTCGTTCGAAGCGACGATAGACCCCTACGATTAATATGTCGTATTCCTCTTACATCGCGCCGGCGCTCTGAAACTCTATATCAAACTGGTCCGCAATTCGACATTCTACCAGTCGAAGACGCTTATTAGAGAGTACCGGGAACTTCGTATCGAGGATCCCGGACAGAGCGTGCAGACTGGGGCGATGTCCCGCTGCGGTCCTAACTCTAGGTTGGCAGGGGCGCGATGGCGGGACGTCGAGGTGAACAGATGAGACCGTCGGACGAATGCGCCCCTCAATCACGGTTCAACGAACCGCGCAGATCGACCATCTTGAGCACGCAGTCTGAGTCGGGAAGTAAGCTCCAAAACGGTCACCGATCCTGTTCAAGCCCTCCACCTTTGATTGTGCGAATTTGATCGCTCCGTCAAAATTATCGATGGTGGGGCAATGAAACTGAGCCGCCAGATATTACTTTCGGCAGTAAGCGCTGCGAGCCAGCGCATTCGACGCGCTCGGCTAAATCTAGAACAAATCCGGTTCCAGGAATCATAGAGGGTCACAATGCCCTGTCGTTGCCACGACGCACATTGCTTCGAGTCGCTGGGCATACTGGAGCAACAGTTGGAATCCCAGCCGCCCCTATGTTGGCTCTGAAGATCCGTCGCCCTGTCGGCTGAGTTGCACGATCTCGACAGACACCTGAAATAACAGGCGAGCCTGACACATCTGAACAATCTCGTGCGTGATGCCCTGCTGTCGCGCGAGAGCGCTCAAAAGCTGCTGATCTTTCGAAACAGCATCTAGGATCGTCAACATGAACAAAGGCAGTTGAGCAGCCGCTTGATCCGCGTCCGGACGAAAGCCGCTCGTTCTCAAAAAGCTGTGTAGCCTCTCTTCATCCGCAATAATGAAATCCAGAATACGTGCAACGGTAGCCTTTACCTCATCCAAACCAGGATCGGAGACAGGAGCGACATTCAGTCTTGGGAGGGGCGGACCCGGGTAGAACACAGACCTGTTGCGCATGAGATGACTCCAGCCGACGGACAACCTGTTCTAAAATGAGTAGGCATTTTTCTCTACATAGGCATATTAGTTATCTACAAAGCTCGGAGGGACCAACTTCAGTCCGAGAGCAGTACCCCCCGCAAAGAAGCACCTCAGTTGAAGGCCGCGGGCGTCACTTGAACGATCACGAACCAGTCAGTTGGTGGAGCTTTGCTTGCAACAATGAAATGCATGCGTCGTAACAAAGGCAAGGGTATGGCAGCCGATACTCGGAAAAGCGTGTTCTAAATCTAGCCAGCGGCGGTCACTCTCGAGCGGGGTATGCTCTTCTGTGAGATCTCAAACGGATTGTCCGCTCGCTGAGAGACCAACCCGATAGTTCTCGCCCTGCTAATTCACGACTGGATGCCGATGGAAGGCCATGCAACAACCTGCATAGAGCGGCTGCATTAAGAGTTTATTGACCCAGTTTCGCCCGACATTGCAGCGTTGCTCGTCGTGACGCCGCTAGCTCTGAAAATCCCGCCACCTGAGGCAGAAATGCCGTTTGCCGCATGCAAGTGCCTCGAACGCACAGCGTCGGGCTCACCAGTTAGCTCCGTTAATAGGCAGTCAGAGGCTCGTCGATTCTCACTCTCCAGAACGTTGGCCCTAGCGGCTCAAAATTCTGGCGACCGCCACCCCGAGAAAGGCACCCGATAACTTGGTGATGCTGTCAGGCAGTCGCCCGTGTCGATCCGGAATGTAGTTCTGGGCCATTTCAAGGAAGCCAACAAGGCCAATCAGCAGGACAAGAACAACGGCGTAGCGCTTTGGGTAGGCCAAAGAGAAAACCGCTCCAAGCGCAGCGAAAGCGGCAAATCGTTCCGCCGTGGCCGACGCCCCGGTGGTGGGGCGAAGATCCAGCGGGGAAAGTGTGACAAACACAATCCCAATGATGAGAATAGCTGCAAGGATGCGGAAGAAGATCGTGGATTTCATGGCGCGCTGTTTAGGTCACTTCAGAACGATCCTGTAACTCTTATTGCCCGAGTGTCAAAATATGATCATGCGTCGGTCTAGAAAACTCGGACGTTACGATGCACGATTGCAGGCGGCTCCGATGGCGCACCCACCTGTTGGAGATTTCAATCTCGGCATGTCGTGGACGCAAGCTAGGGGGAGAAGCCGTCATGGGGACATTCGCGCCATCCACGATTCTCCATCGAGCCTCATCGCTCCCGCGAAGCGTCGTTCTGAGATCTTCTTCTGCGCGCGCTCGGTGGCCCATGTGCGGGAGAGGCACTACAAGTTGCGCGAGACACCTGACCAATTCGGATAGCTTCTGCAAGGAGCCGCGATCCAGCCAATGGACGTCGGCGCCTCGCAGGGCGCGGAGCCCTCCACGCATTAGGGGTAGACGCTCCCTCGACCGTCATCGAAAGCGCCAGTCCCTTGTCAGCCGCACATCATACATGCTGCAGGTGAGCCTCGCAGTCGGCGCCGCTCCATGCTTGGCACCCGGATCAAATATCGCGACTCCGTCGGCATAGCGCATCGGGCTCAACGGGCGACACCCTGCCGGATCAAGGAGTTCAATCCACACATGCCTAGGATCCGGTTGCCCTTTGCCATCAATCCATGGAAAAGGGCAACCCTTATTCTCCTCGGCTTAGACGACGAAGAAATCCTTCTCGGTCAGCTTGAGGTTTTTGGCGAGTTGAGCGAACTCGACGGCCTTTCCTTTGCCTGATCCGTCTGCGTCGTACGACAGGATTCCGGTCTTCTTGTTGTAGAGAATGAAGTCGTTCTTGTCCGCCGCACGACCGCCGACGTTGAAGTAGTCTGCCTTGAGTTGCTTAGGATGAGATCCGCTGCCAGCACCAAGCTTCTTGAAAATCGCATTGTCTAGCCAGATCGAATCATTCTTGACGGAAAAGTCAGTGATTTTGTCGAAGTTCACTTTCCGGTCCGTCTTTGACGTCCCGAGCTTGGTATTGAAGACGAACTTATCCTTACCCGTGCCTCCGGTTAAGGTATCGTTGCCATGCGCTCCATTGATAGAGTCATCTCCAGAGCTTCCGGCAATCGCATTAGAGATTGAGTTCCCCAACAACTTCACAGATGCCGGTCCAAGAGCAGTCAAAGACTCTACTTCGCTATTGGGGTTAAGCGAGAAGCTCGTCGTCGTCAGGACCGTATCATAGCCCTCGCCTGCATATTCGATGACAACGTCAGAGGATTTGTCGACGAGATAGGTGTCGTTTCCCGTCCCTCCGAACATCGTGTCCGAGTCAGATCCGCCATCGAGCGTGTCGTTGCCGCCTTGGCCATACAACGTGTCAAAGCCAGCGTCACCGTACAGGTAATCGTCGCCGTTATCATCGAGAGCGAGTTCGCCGGATACACCGGCCCAGACATGCGATGCGATGGCTGCATCCGTCTCTCCGGAGTAGCCGACTAAAATTGAGAAGGCGTAAGGCTCACCAGTCCCACTTCCACCGAAGAGAACGTCGTTGCCGGCGCCGCCGGAGATTGCGTCAGATCCATAACCGCCCCACAGAACATCGTTCCCGTCGCCACCATCAACCCGATCATCGCCACCACGGGCATTGACGAAGTCATTTCCTGCACCTCCGAAGATGGTGTCTGCTCCCCAGCCCAGTATCCAATCGGCATCTCCAGTGGCGCCGTACGAATACAGGCTGTCGTCACCAGCGATCAGATTGTCGCCACTCGTGGCGTCAATATAGTCCCTGCCTTGCCCGCCAGTGATCGTATTCGACCCTACGGACGTCAGCACGTAATCGTCGCCAAATCCCGCATTCACGATGCTATTGCTGCCGACCCGGACGATGAACTCCTCATTTCGCCCTCCGATTCCTGTGTATGTAGCAACGCTATAACCTAAAGACATGACTTTCCCCAGCACTCAAGAGTCCTAGGCGGTCAGATGTCACAACTAGGAAGACAGTTCTAGCGAAATGAAATGGTTTCTCACAAAAAGCCTGCTCACAACGATCAGGCAGACATGTGACTTTCGAACATTCCGCCCTGGAGCCAAGGCATCGCGGGAATGCTCTCTTTTGCGCGCTCGCTTGATTCTTCACCTGAGAGTAAATGCCACGTGAGTGATTCTGCATCTCCATTCGCAGGAACGATGCACCCTCAGGCTACCCTATCAGCCTCAGCCCAATTCTCGGGCCGCCGAATTCACCACCTCTCTTCGAACGATTGCGACGCGAGCCAGGAACAGTATGTTTCCCACGACATATCGTGAGAATAGTCGCCTCGGTTCGCGTGCGAGACGGAAAGCCCATTCAAGATGCAAGCGTCGCATCCAGCGCGGCGCTCGTTGAACACGGCCACTCAAAAAATCCAGTATGGCACCTCCGCATATAATGAGGCATGGATCTCGCAGATGTTGGCTTAGCAACCGTGCTACGCGCTCCTGCTTCGGCATCCCCATTGCCAGAATTATAAGTTCGGGCCCCGTCCTTTCTGCATCCTCGAGGTAGACCTCATCAGACTTGAATCCATCTATCGTGGTCACGACATCGATAGCGCTGCCCCTGAGCACCTCCGCCGCCGTTGAAAGGAACGGCTCGGCAGTCCCAAAGAGTGCGACCCGTTTTCCAGCAAATTTGGCGACAATTTCAGGAATAAGGTCGGTGCCATTCATGTTCTGCCCTGCTGGCAAACCCAGAGCGGAATACAAGATCTGCATGCCTATCCCGTCGCGGACCAGGACCGTGCATGATCGGAAGCAAGATCTGGTGAAGGCGTCGCTCCAGGCCAGGTTGAAGGCGTGAGCGTTAACAAACCCGAGAACCTCTGGGCGGTCAGGACTCGAAAGAAGCTGAATCAGTCGTTCTCTGTCATCATGATCTGAGACAATCGTCACTTCATGGATAGCCCAAGAAAATCGGCTGGATCTTTGAGCTGTATCATCACTATATCTTTGACCGAGCATGACCTTTCCACTTCGGTAACTGCCAGTTATGAACACTATCGCGGTTGAACATGACACTCTGCCGCATCTCGAATGAGCTGCACTCAAGTGCCTCTCCTGCCAAATCAATATCGACGCCGACAATGAGTTGGCTCGCACTGCCGAATTGCAAGCCTTGACCTGCACGCTTTAGGACAATCTCTGCGTCGACACAAACCGCTCCCTTCCTAGGGTTCAGGAATTCTGTGATTCCAGCACTCCTGAACCCTTGTACTGACCGTTCAAGAGTGGACGATGCCGCCAATCACGTATTCCGAGCGCAGCAGGAGAAGAGGATCTACCTAGTCGGATGCTTTGGACATCCACCATCGGCATAGATCGTTTGGAGCCGTTCCATATAGCTCTCCAAGGCGAAGTTGTCCTGATATAGAGCTCTCGCATTCGCTGTGAGAGCTTTTGCGAGGCGAGGATTCGAAATCAGTTTGTTGATTGCGCTCTTGAGCGCTTGAGAGTCACCAGGCGGAACCAACAAGCAATTCACGCCGTCAGTAAAGACTTCTGGAATCGCACCAACGGGCGTCGTCACGACCGGAATCTCGGCACTTACTGCCTCGAGGATTGACATGGGCAGACCTTCATTGAACGAAGGCAGCACGAATACGTCCGTCCGCGCCAGAATGGAACGAACCTCGTCTCGGTTCACCCAGCCAGTAAATTCGACGACATCGTCATCCAAGCCGAGTTGTCGAGCCTCTTGCCGATAGCGATTAATCTCGCCTCCCCCACATAGAACGGCGTGAACAGGTATACCTTCAGCATGGAGTTCCGAGAGAGCCGCGAGGAACTCGGAAACGCCTTTCCGCGGAGAGAGGTTAGCGAGCAGAAGGAGGTTTGTTGCTCCGGACTGTGGGTGTGACGCACTCACACTTCGTTGGCGGATCGACTGCACATGCGAGCGTAGATCGGATACGGCGTTTGGAAGCACGCACACCCGACTTGGAGTGGCGCCAACGATGTCGACCAAGAACTCCGCCGCCTTACGACCTAAAACAATGTTGACATGCGCCATTGTAACGATGGACTTCGTCCAGAGCATAAGACTTTGGTTTGCACCCAAATAAAAACTCTCGAATTCTGCGCCATGGTGATGCAGGATTGTACGCTTTCTCAACAATCTGCCGAGAAAAACAAAAATTCCCTTTCTAATTACGCTGGTTCTTTCTGATACTTGCACGTGAAATATCACGCGGCGAGATATGATACTCAGGAATATTGCCTGGACGAATGCCGAGATGAGGTAAAGCGGGGACAATAAAACTGTTCCCTCTCCTCTCGGATCCAGCACGCTGACGCGAACATCGACATCATTGATCTCGATCCATCGCGCTATGCCGTCTGTTACGGATCCGATCCCTCCGCCCCCGCTTCTCCCGCCTGGCGAAATCAAGATGATTCTGTCGAAGTGTCTGATCATAGGAATATAGATTTCATACGGTGCTCTCTCTCGGCGTTTTATCGACTTCTCCGATCTTTGGCCACAGACGCATCGCCGGGATCGGCAGCACCTCTCACTTGCGACCACCTCGCTTGTCGGTTTCGCCGGCATGAGGGTCCAGCGTATTGCTTGCGACGTGCCCCACCAGAAACGCTCCTCCCGCGACGAGAGGCTCGCATACTTCGCCCTGGAAGCTACCCGGGGCAAGGTCGGCAGCTTGAATTCGATGACGCTCGCCTACTCCGGATCAATATCTATCAAGCCCTCTCTCAGCTGCAGACCTCATGTCTCATTGAGCCAAGGCAGGAACGATCACGGATTTCGCGCAACTGTTACGGTCGATCTTCGGGCCGAACGACCGGATGGAACCAGCAGGACGGCCCCTTCTTCAGTTTCCTGTTAACCCGCCGCCCTACAGACACTGAGTTTCACCTTTCTTGAGATCCGGATATAGCTGTCCACGCTGGCTCGATAATCAGTCGTAGACTACAACAGCATGTCAGTCGCCCAAGCAAATATGTGGTTCGGAGCTCTGTGCTAGAATGAAGTCAAATACCCCAACCGCAATTATTATTCTAAACTATAAGGGGTGGCGTGACACGATAGCCTGCTTAGAAACTCTCTTGAAGCTGCAGCATGACGGGTTTGGAATTTTTGTTGTCGACAATTGCTCGCCGGATGATTCCGTGGTCAGGATTCAGGACTGGGCCAAGAACGGATTAGCGAATGGAAACTCTCACCGCGAAAAAACGGGCCTTCACCCGTTAGAGTTTCGGATGGCCGACAGTGATCCGGATGGCACAGATGCGCCGATCTTCCATTCCACCTCAAGCATGCCATCAATCACATTAATCAAGGCGGAACGGAATCGTGGGTTTGCGGCAGGAAATAACATTGCGCTTCGAAAGGCACTCCAAGCTGGATACCAGAGCTTTTGGTTGCTGAATAACGATACCGAGGTCCTTCCAGATACGCTGGATTGGATGCTGAGCCGAATTCAAGAAGATGCAAGGATTGGGATGTGTGGATCGACGCTAGTGTACGCGGACCATCCTGAAATCGTACAGAATCTAGGTGGAGGGGGCTTCCTGAGGCTCAAGGGAAGAGGCTACGGCCTCGGCCAAGGCATCCCGGCCTCGCAGCGAGTCGATCGGAGCGCGGTCGAGAGAGAGTTGCGCTTCGTAAGCGGCGCGTCCATGCTCGTAACCCGAGAGTTCCTCGAGAGTGTAGGCTTGATGGAGGAGAGCTACTTTCTGTATTGGGAAGAGATGGATTGGGCTGCGCGGAGCAGCGGGCGTTTTCGATTGGGATATGCGCCTCAATCCATTGTTTTTCACAAAGTAGGCGCCTCGATAGGAACGAGCGACTTCGGCGAGTCATCGCCGCTGTCTGACTATTATATGACACGCAACCGCATCCGATTCTGTATTCGGTTCTCGAAGGTCTCCCTACCATTCGTTGTCTTAGATGTAGGTCGAGCGATAGGCCGCCAGCTTCTGCGTGGCCGCTGGTCGCGTGCGAAACTGCTAGCCGGCGCAGCCATCGGATTTCCCTACACTCACAAAGGGGTCTGAAACCCGTGTCGCGAGACAGCATGCAGTCAAACGCAGGTCATCTTTACTTGGAATGAACCATTGCGCCCGCGAAGGCTCAGCGTTTGCCGCATCATCTCATGGTCACAGGCGAGGAACTCTGCTGCCGTCCGCAGCCAAGGTGGTCATGACGAGCCATCCCGCTCCCGGTCGTTCGGTTATCGCTACCCGTGATCATTGTTTCCTTCTACGAGATCACTCCTGCTTGATCAATTTCACATAGGCCGATCCAATGTCGTCCCAGGACAGTGTTTCAGCAACACGTTCAGCACCAAGCGCCGCGCGTCGGTGCCACTCATCGATAGGAATGGAATAGAAGGCTTCAATACCAGAAGCGATACTTTCGGCGGTCACCGGGTGCTCGATCACTTGGCCGCTCATTCCGATTTCGAACAGTTCCGATAGTCCTCCCGATCTCGTACCAATGACAGGGCGTCCGGCAAGTGCTGCCAGTACGGCGACGCCGCTTTGGGAGTGAAAATTGTCATAGGCAAGGACGAAGGCGTCAACTTCGGCGAGAAGGCTTGGAAGATCATCGTCAGAGATGAAAGATGCCCTCACATCAAACCCTGACGGATCCTCCGAAATCACCTTCAGACATTCGTCCCAATAGCCAGGCTCTTCCCGAAGGGGCTCACCAGCAAGTATAAGCTTGACATCCATCCCCTTGCGGCGGGCCATAACAATGCCCTGAGCAACTTCAAGCACGCTCTTGTTTCGGCGTAGACTTCCGAACATCAGCAAGTGACGGAGCCCAGGCGCCGGCGGCACGCTATCAACGACGAACGGACCGTGAGGTATTACGACAATCTTGTCCGGTGCAGCATCGATCATACGAGTCAATGCATCGCGGACAGTTGGCGTTAGAACGATGATCTTTGTTGCAAGTCGGTATGACCATAGATGCGCGGATCGTTCGAGGGCCCGAAGCGCTCCGCTGAACTTCCATGCATGTGGTTCCGCATCGTGCACAAGGAAGAGGATCTGTCTTCTGGTCAGGCGAAGCAATACCAACAATGGCAACGTGAATAAGAGTGGCTCCGGTATCATGAACAGGAACGCGTTAGTCGCTTTCTGCTGCCTCAGAGCAGCAAAGCTACTGCTCATTATGCGGCGGAGCGATGCAATGGCACGCCTCCAACGAGGAGCATCCTCCGTAATCTCACGCGGTACAAGAATTCTTTGTAGATTTTCGTCCCTCGGCTCTCGCGCTTCAGGCTCGGCCTTGGGTGCAATAAAGACAACCCTTGCACCTGCGCGTGCGATCGCACCGGCAATCATCTGAGCCTGCCAAGCCGCGCCGCCACGCCACGTCTTCGTTATGATACATAGGTCAGCCAACTTATTCCCCTTTGGCGTGATGATTTGAGGCGAAGCTTTGAGAGACAGCGTGTCGAAAGTCGGAGCTTTGGCTTGTTACGAGGCATCCTGCTGCCCAGTTGACCAGGTGGATCTCAACCGAGCTTGACCTCTACAGTGCTGCGGAAAGGATCAGTATCGTTGATACTTCAGCGTCGATCGCCACGCTACAACGCCGCTCGGCAGTCGCTGGAACAGGGCGAGTGCTACATGGCGAGACCCAAACGTTTCAAACTAAGATCGCAAAACTCTGTTCGTGAGATCATTCAGGTTCCCACCACTATACAGCTGCCCATGAACGCCCGCAGCATGCGCAGCATCCATGTCACTTTGCTTGTCGCCTATGACAACGCTGCGCGAGAGGTCGATTGGCCAAGCCTTTGATAGCTCAAGGATCATTCCAGGTTTCGGCTTCCGGCAGGGTGAATCGACTCTATATTTTTCTACGCGACCTTCCGGGTGGAAGGGCGAAAAGCGGAACTCGTCTATGTGTGCATCGCTGTTGGCAAGTTCGACGTCCATCGTCTCATGGAACAGATCAACCGCGCGCTCCGAATAGTAGCCTCGTGCCACGCCTGCCTGATTGGTGATGACGAATGCATACCATCCTGCGTCGTTGACGCTTTTCACCGCCTCGATTGCAGCATCATTCCATACAAGATCTGCTGGTTTATGGGTGTAACCTCGATCATAGTTCAAGACGCCGTCGCGGTCGAAAAACACGGCTGGGCGTGTTCGAGCCTTCGAGATCAGCTCGGGCGCAGCAGCAAGATCTTCTGGAACACCGATGTCGATAAAGAATCCGCGGTATGAGTTTGCAGAGATGCGTCCGGAACTCGCGAGAACAGGAAAAACATCGTTCTCGAGTGAACAGGGAACTCTATCGACCATATCGATGATGTCGCGCCGCATTACATAGATACCGGCGTTTATGAGCCCCCTGCCCGCTCCATTGGCTGGAACTCCAAATTCCGAAACCCAGCCTTCGCTGACTTGGACAGGACTGAACCGACCAGTTTCATGCACCTCGCGTAGAGCAATGTGGACCAGCGCCTTCTCATGAAGATGTCGAGCAGAAGCAAAGGCTCTGAGATCGATATCGAACCAAGAGTCACCGTTCATCAACACGAAACAGTCTTGAGCGTGCTCCTTGAGGGAGACCAGGGCACCACCTGTCCCAAGAGCCTGAGGCTCAACAAGAACCTTGATCGTTACATCTCGTCCTGCCAAGCGCCTGACGCCCGAAAACTGTTCCGCTATGACTTCACCGCGATATCCCGCAAGCAGAACGATTTCCGTGAATCCGAAGCGTGCAGCTTCCAGCAGCAAATACTCCAGAAATGGCCGCCCCTGGATGGGCATTAGCGGCTTTGGCGTCGAACGGGTGAGTTCTCCCAGCCGGGTACCCATCCCACCGACAAGGATGACGCACTGACGAATCACTTCCCAATCCTTAGTTGATTTTATCTTGAAGCATCGCTTCGTGGATGTATGGCTTGTTCGACGAGGGCGCACAGAATGTGTCCCACGAGGAGATGCCCCTGCTGAATAAGCGGCGTTCTGTCGGAAGGGATGCGAATTTCAAGATCGCAGAGATCAGGCATATCGCCGCCATTTCCTCCCGTGAGTCCAATGGTATGGACCCCAAGTTGCCTTGCCGCATGCAGGGCGGCAAGGATGTTCTTGGATCGCCCAGATGTAGAAATGCCGACAAACACATCGCCCGCGTGGCCAAGAGCCTCCAATTGCCGCGCGAATGCACGGTCGAATCCGTAATCATTGCCAATTGCAGTCAGGATCGACGTATCCGTTGTAAGGGCGATACCGGCCATTCCGGGACGATCATAGTTGAAACGGGACACAAGCTCCGCCGCGAAATGCTGAGCATCGGCAGCACTTCCTCCGTTGCCGGCGAAAAGGACCTTCTTTTGGCTGCGGATCGCAGTCACAACAACTTCGGCTGCAACTGCCACTTTTTCGATGAGCTCGCCGTCATCTAGAATCCGGCTGTAGACATCCTTAGAACGCTCAATGTAATGGACAATATCATTTACATAGCTGAGTGCCACGACTCCGCTCCTTTCTCCGTAAAATGACACGTGAGCACGGGAAGATCGAGCTCTTTGAGCCGACGAACGAGTGTCTGTCGTCGTTCGGGGCGTGTGAGAAGCATCATGTATCCACCGCCTCCAGCTCCAGAGATTTTCCCTGCGGTTGCACCGGCGGCTCGCGCCTGATCATAGATCTCGTCGATACGGCTGTTGGTGATGCTCGCGGCAGTAAGCTTCTTTGCGTTCCATGACCGCTCCAGGACCTCGGCCATCCCTTGTATATTCCCACTCAGGAGACAGACCTTCATGTCCTGAGCGTCACGTTTGATCTGGTGCATCGCTTCAACAGATTTGCTCGAGGCCTGCTGCATTCCCGCGATCTGGTTTTCAATAATCTCGGAGGATACCCGCGAACGCCCCGTATGGCAGACCACCAGCGAGGTCTCCAACTCCAAACGGTACTCCTCGTGGATGCGGAGCGGATTTACAACGACCCGATCATTCGGAAGAAACTCGATGAAGTTACACCCCCCGAAAGCTGCCGCGTACTGATCCTGCCTCCCCCCTGCCATTGCAAGGTCCACGCGCTCTATTTCATAGGCTAAGCGAGCGATGTCATAATCGCCCAGAGGCAGCCTGAGGAACTCGCTGAACGCTTTCACCAGGGCAACTATGAGAGCCGAGGAGGATCCCAGACCGGAACCCGGCGGAGCATCAACGGCGGTGTAGACGCTTATCGAGAGAGGGCGTCCGGCGTTGAAGTCGCGAACAATGCGGTTGTACACGGCGCGATGCAGCGAGAGACCTTCGTGCGGCGGCAGAAAAGGCTGCGGCGCAACCTCATCCTTCTTCTCGATGTCATCTGCGGAAAATACGACGAGCCAATCCGCCCTTTCTTCTATGACCGCGTACGCGTAGACGCCGATCGTATAGTTAAGGACACACCCCCCGAAGTCATCACAATACGGGGATAGATCCGTCCCCCCTCCTGCAATTCCCAGTCGAAGTGGCGCTCTCGCTCGAACCTTTTTCATAGTCAATCTCGGTGGTGCGCATATGGCAGCGTATCGGCATAGTGACAACTTGCGTTAACCCGTCGAACGTCTACCGGCAAGGCGTTTCAGTCACCCGAGCGCACAAATGGAAAGTATGTTGCATCCTTTCCTCTCGGTCTGATGCCAGAATTGGTGGCCGCTCTGACCGAATATAGTTTCAGAGGGACTTTGGCAGCCGTACAGAACATCCAGCGCGCTCAGACCGCTTCCGACCGTGGGGCCTCATTGATCGACCGCAGGCGGGCGATTTGGTGCTGAGCTGCACCGAACTAAGTCACACCTGTCGCGGCAAACCGCCGTGAGGACGGGATCCTCGCAACATTTCGCAGCGATTGATCGTCCGATTTGGGGCGCATTTGGAGAGGGAGCGTCAATATCTACACGTTCTCAAGCTTGCTGCGTCTTCTTCACTACAAGAAAGAACTCCATACGGTTTGAGCGATTCTGCGCGAAGCGGGGCATTCCTGTTCAATGATGCGGCACCAACCACCCTCGGTCATCCGGCAGCGCAACACGCTAGGCCGCATTCCTCCGCAACGTTGAGAATCCAGCGGGCCCACCATGTTCGCCAAGCCTCCATTTCTGCAACTTTCAAGCCATCGCTACCTTACGCGTTTTGTGGTTTCGCCACCGATGGGGATCCTGTATAAGCGAAAGTATAAACAAACAACAGCACCTGCTCGCAGCCTCTGCTATCATGAGCAGATACTAATCGAGCAATATAGCCCAAGCGTCATGACAGATACTCAGAGAACAGAAGCACAGAATTTTGCTGGCTATAATCCAATATACCCCCTGTGGATACACAAGTCAGCAGTGTGGGTTCTGCTTGTAGCCGACGTAATTTTCACTTCGCGACTCAATCGGATTATTGACAACCCTAATAGCCAACCAGCGCTTCTGGGGATTTTTTTACTGTCCTTCCTGATCTATACAGGAGTGATCCTGATCAACGGCCGAGCATTGATCGCTCTTGGAGCTTTTGCTGCAGCTGTATTGATCGTTTTTCAAGTCATGCTGTTTTCGAATGTAACGGGTATGCCAAGCCCCATTACGACGGCACTGCAATTTTTTCCCGTTCTAAGTTTTACAGTATTCTTTTCCTTGGCAAACAGCGAATTACGACAATATACCTGCAGAACATATTACTATATATCGCAGTTGTATGTCTTCATTTATCTACTAGCTAGTATATGCTACATATTCAATATTCTACCGACTAACATATTGCGATCGCTCGTCTTAACAGATGTTGAAAGAGGAGAACGCCTATTCTTCTATCCCGCAGCAATGGCTTTGTGCTGGTTCTTCAGCCTCAGTTCAGTTCGCAGAAACATATCAGCGACCTCCATCACTCTATTAGCGATCAACGGCATAGCTAATGTCTTGACACTCTCGCGCGTGTATCTGCTCTGCCTTCTGGCAATAAGCCTCGTATATATAGCCACATCCGAGCGCCGCATCATTCGGTTCCTCAGCCTGTCTGCTCTGTTCTTGACGTCCGCAGTGCTGGTCTATGGCATCATCGATACGCGATGGAATCCATTCGAGCTGTTCTCAGGCGACTCGTCCGGAGGAGCGCGAGCACTGGAGTATCGAACAGCTCAACACTTCTTACGGCTCTACCCCATCGCAGGCATTGGGATAGAACCTTCATCGTATGAGGTAGGCTTTCTGACAGGCAACTACTACTTCGCAGCGGGCGATTTGGGCGCGGTTGGCGTGTGGTGGAACTTCGGATTATGCGGCCTTCTACTCTTCCTCGTCGCATCGATCATTAGCTGCCAACCGATCCGAAATCTGGATACAAAATTTCAATGGCCCTTTTTTCTGACCGGCTGCCTAATCGCCGCCTATGGGAGTATCGCGCCCGTTATTTTTGCGGCGGGTGGATCCACGTTTTTCGCGCTCATCTTCGGAATGTGGCTCAGCGGCAAGGAGTTGGAGCGTCAACGTTCGAGGCCGCCTCACAATTAAACCGCGGGAGAGGAACAGGGCTTCGAAAGGTTCCCATCCGGGTCTGAGCTGTGGTTCCCTTCCGATTATAGCCACAGGAACTCTGGAGCTGCTTCAATGCCGCCGAGTACGTGTCCGATGCTCTATGGGCCTGTGAGTGCTTGATCCAGTCGAGGGTAGCGACGACACAAAGTACTCCAAGGAAGGATCGGGCGGCTTTCAAGATCCCGAGTTGCGAACCATGCACGCTGACCCGCGAGCCATTGAGCGGCTCTTCGTGAAATCTATGGTTTCGTTTGGACCGTGTGAGAATGTCTCCGCAGGAGGCGCTTCTCTATGAGCGTCCAGGAGAGTAGGCCGGCCGCATAGGACGCAGCCAGCACTAGGTAGAGGTAAGCGCTCCGACCAACGAGGCCGAACTCAACGCAAAGGTTCACGAAGAGCCCATGATAGAGATACGTCCCGTACGAGATGTCGTTTCCCTCCAGCCAGTTGCGCCTCACGAACGTGTAGGCGGCAGAGATGGTGAAGAGCGCAAGGAATATCTGGCCGAGGACAATCCACACCGCAGTGGGGGGAACGAGAAAATGACAAAGGATTACAGCCACCAGCCACACTGCCGCTCTTCCCTTCAAGAAGGAGCTGGTATGCAACGCCAAGTAATAACATATGGCGCCGATCAGGAACAGGTAATAGTGTGAGATGAAGCTATATTTAAGCAGCTTATGGAAAGCCGGAGCCGCATCTGTGCTTTCCAAACCCATCACGCTGGGAGCAATGATGCGGATCAACACGGCGAGGGCTATCGAAATAAACAGCAATGCGAGTAGAAAAGTCACCTTGTGATGACAGCGCCTTAGCAGCAGAGCCAGAACCGGTACTGTTGCATAGAACTGAAGCTCGACAGGAATCGTCCAAAGGCTTCCGTTATATGAGCCGAACCCAAACTCACGCAGGAAATTGGGAGTGTATATCAGCGCTGCAAGCTGAGTGAGGAACCATTGTCCTCCCTGAAGGCTGATCAATGGATAGCCCAGGAACCAGACAACTGCCGCCGTTGCGGCGATGCAGCCCCAGAGGCCAGGGAAAATCCGGCGCGCCCTGCTCAAGGCATAGGACTGTACTGACGAACTCCGCTCATACGATGCCGTGATCAAGAAGCCGCTGGTGACAAAGAACATCGGGACTCCCGAAAAGGGAGCCAAAAGCGAACCCCATTCGGGTGTCGCGATCTGCAGATGGTGAACAGCGTGGAAAAGCAGCACCTGAGTCGCAGCGAAAATACGGATATAATCGAAGTTGTTGCGAAACAGCTCGCTCTTGCTCGCTCCCATATACGGGAGCGAGCCACCTAAGGCATGCCCTCTCAGTGATAATGGCTTCACGAAAGGCTCTCCCCCAATTGGCCAATGTTGCCAAGCTCACGTGTCTGTAGTTGATTTTTTCGTAGTCTTTCAAGGTAAACCTGCCCATAGGCGCTTCGAATTTGTATAGGGACTCACAATACGCATCTGCGCGATCGCGATCAGGATCACCGGAATACGTGCTGCGGCATGGTACCTGGCAAAGCCGCCCCGCATGGCCGTCCAGGTCAGCACCCATGAAGCGCCTGATCCATGTTCATGAAGCGAATATGAAATGCCTCGGATGATCACGATCTAAATATCGCATTGTCTCAGGTCCGAGAGTGTTGCGGCAGAATGTCCTTTCTCCAAATGCAGATCCCGACTTAGCGCAGCCTACGCTTACTCGGTCGATTCGTTTGGTCTCCCGTCGACGCGAGCTAAAGCAGAACGCTGAACGAAATTCCGCATCATGTGCCATGTCGACCGTCGGCTAAGACGCACTTCGACAACACGATGGAACAGGTAACCGGCCGCTGCGGCCCCGGTTACAAGCAGGAGGAATGCAGCAGACAGCGGCAGAGTCTGCCCACTGAAGCGCACAAGAAGCTGTGAGATGAGCGAAAGCGCCACGCCGTGTACCAAGTAAATGGCATAGGAGGCCGCTCCTGCTCCCCGGAACAATCCGTGTACCTTCATCCCATAGCTTCGCTCCCATTCGACGAGGCCGAGAATACCGAGCAGCGCGGATGTGCCAAATGCCAAACGCCCAAGTAGGGAAATTTTGAGGAAATCAGGCGCGCCCAAGGCAAGGACAATGAACGACGTGCAGCCAAGAACCGCGAAAAGGGCTGGAGCTGGGATTCTTGTCCGCCGCAGACAAAGCGCAGCGAGAGCCCCCATGAGGAATTCGAGGTTGAGTGCGTTCAAGAATATCGATGCCGGGAATGGCAGGCGGGAATACCAAAGCTCAGCCAGAACGATCCCTGCGATCCAAACCGGGACAAGCCAGAGCAATCGCCGGCCAGCAAGAATGAGCAACCCGAACAACGAATAGAAAAAGATCTCGTGTACCAGCGTCCATGCAATCCCTAGAACGGGTGGCTGCGGGTACGGCAGAAGCATGGCCGAGAACACGAGGTTGATCGGATCGTGCTGGCTCGGAGTCCCAGCGCCTGGATTGAGGGAGTAAAGAAGCGCCAGGGGAAACAGAACCGCCCAATATGCGGGATAGATCCGCAAAAACCGCCGCTTGGCATACTGCCCGAGCCGTCCAGGCTGGCCCACATCTCCCCAATGCACCCAGGTAATGATAAACCCGCTCAAAACGAAAAAGAAGTCGACGCCGGCACCGCCAAGCGGCAGAAGAATTCCGTCCCAGATCTCCTGCCCATAAAACCGCGGCTCGGACATGATCGCGGTGGCGTGGGCGAGCACAACCCAAATGGCCGCGACCCCTCGGCAGACCTCAATGCCTCCGAATTTACTGGTGTTGCCCCCCTTCTCCGCGACAGCCGCGCCTTGGTGATCGGCGACGACATTTGCACTGGCTTGTGGTGGCTGGCTCGAAGGCATGGTCATTCGCAACCCTTACTGCAAGATCAAATAATGGCGCAAGGGTCGAAGCATCGGTGTTCAGCCGAATACGGTTAGCTTAACCGTCAGGGAGATCCGCTTGGCCGAGGGCTTTATGTAGCCTACTCTTTCGATGCCGTAGTATTGAAGATCTCAGATCTCCATGCCCTCAAAGAACTCCGAGCCCTCCGACCATGCTCCTCGTTGCTGTTTGATGTCGCACCCAGGCCTGAATCCAATGAATTATTGATGCCCAGGTGCCTTGGCTTCTTGCGCACCTGCCATCCCTTGTCTAATGCAATCCTATGACGGTCCGGCGCCAGGGCGGCTCCGCAGATATGCTTTGATATAACGCGCCAGCTCGCTGCTCCTCTGCCTCCTTGAGGGTTTCGATGAGCAGATGCTGTCGGTCCGCAGTTTGTAATACGATGAGGGGCTGAGAGATGAGAAGTAGTCCGTCCCGGACCTTTAGGCGCCTGGCTTGGGGATTCGCGATCCTCACCGCGTTCATTCTTCCTCTAGGGTTGGCCGCCGCTCTTTCGTTTCTGCCGTCGAGGCGTTTTGAGGCAGCCACTTGGATCATGGTGGATGCTAGTCGAGGGACGCAAGCTTTCGCGAGTTCCGAGGCGCAACGTGCCGGAAACGAACTCATCACTTATGACCAGGTTCTGAAGACACAACTCAGCATCGCAGGATCCGAGGATGTCGTCCGCAAGGCCCTCGCCGCGATGCTCCCTGTTCGCCTGTATCCCGAACTCCTCTCCCCTTCGGAAACAGCACAGACCGAACCAGCGGGCGACACGGTTGACAGCCAAACCTACCGCCGCCAACCAGCTCTTGAGGATCGGGAGTATGCGGCTGCGGTTGCGAACCTCAAGCTGAGCGTCGAACCGAACACCTTCATCCTGAAGATCGCGTTCAGACATAAGGAGCCGATCCTTGCGGCGAAGTTCGCCAATGCGCTTGCAGCCGAGTTCCTGGCGAGGCGCTCGGCGCTGTATAGCAATCAGGGTGACGTAGACTTCTTCAAGGCACAGGAGGCGCGATTCAACCGTGACTTGCGAGAGGCGAATGTTGCGTTAGAAAAATTCAGCCGAGAAACCGGCGTTTTTGACGCGGCGGTTCAGCGCAATCTCCTGCTCGAAGCGCGGGCTCACGCGGCGAAGGAAATTGCCGATAATGCCATGCGCATCGCGAGAGCTGAAAGTGCACTCGATTCGTTGAAGCGGCAGATTTTCGCACTGCGAAGCCGGACGACGCTGCCTCCGGAGATCTTTGGCGAAACGAATGGTCCGACCGCGGATAAAGGCACGAGCCGCGACAATCCCTTGGCCAGCGACCCGCCACTACTGAATATCAAGATCTACCAGGATGCCGCCGCCAAGCTTGTGGAGGCGAACACCGAACTTGCCGGCTTCAAGGCTATCGAGGCAAGGCATGCCGAGGATCTGCGGCGGCTCGACGGTGAGTTGGCGAAGCTCGCGGAATCAGAAGCCAAGTTCAATTCGCTGCGCCGATCGGTTACTCAGGCCGAGGGATATATAGACAATCTGTCAAAGCGAGCCGGCGAAGCACAGATCAACAGCGCTTGGCGGTCGAATGAGGCATTCTCGAGCGCTCAGATTCTCCAGGCGGCAACTGTTCCACTTGCTCCTGCATTTCCGAACCCTCCAGTTTTTCTCGCTGGCGGTACATTGGTCAGCATCTTCCTGTCTCTGAGTGTTTTCTTCTTGAGCAGAAACATTGGAGCTCGTCGTATCCAAGGTCACGCCACCGGTCTTCAGGATCTCAGTAGACAGCAGCCCGAGCACTATTCCGAGTTGGACACTGGCCGCTACGACCAGAGTGCAAGAAGGGGCCACATCACAGGCGTTCCAACCTAGGGCCTGATCGTAGACTGCAGGGTACTGGAATGTGACGCCGCGTCTACCGGCGTCACCAAGAGAAACAACACGTAAAACACCTTAGAACTAATCATCATAGGGTGATTGGAGCAATCGATGCCGAGACAAGGGACACGACTGACAATCGTTCAGTACGCCGGAGACTTTCGAGAGGCATCTGAGCGCCTGTCGCGTGGAGGGCCTGAGACCTACCGCGGGCAAAGGTACACAGTAGAATATGTCGAGAAGCTTACTCAACGCCTCGATGCCGTTACAATCATCACCGGATTTACCGATGAGGCATATGATGTTGTGTTGCCCAGCGGGGCAAGGGCTATCGGAGCAGGATTCACCAACGGATTCGATGGTCAACGGATTGCTCAAATCGTCGACAGCACAGCACCTGATCTCCTAATTCTGCGTTCGCCGATACGACCGGTTCTTTGGTGGGCTGTTCGGAAACGCTGTCGCACACTCGTGCTCCTTGCCGATTCATTCAATGAAACATCACTGAAAGGTCGTGCAAGCCAGGCCATCCTGTCGATGTTCCTCAGGTCCCGCGTCTTCGACTGGGTAGCAAATCACGGCCATCGTGCTGCTGAACAGCTTGTAAAGGGAGGCGTCTCATCGAACAAAGTTCTCCCATGGGATTTTCCTGCATTTGACACGCCAAGGACGAGGGCGGCCAAGCTTCAGGCTTCAAAGCAGCCTCGCATTCTATATGTTGGAGCAATGTCTGCCGAAAAGGGTGTTGATGACCTCATCGTTGCAGCTAAGCTTCTTCACAAGGAGGTAGGATCTCTTCAGGTTGATCTGGTCGGCAAGCTGGATGCGGGGAGAATTTCAGAGTTGATCTCAAAAAATGGACTGACTGGGGTTGTTAACCAGGTAGGTCCGGTAATGAATTCTGAAGTCGTACCGCTTATGGCGCGGGCGGATGTTGTTGTTGTGCCCAGCCGTTATGATTTCCCAGAGGGTATGCCACTGACGATTTACGAGGCGTTCTGCTCCCGAACCCCTCTTGTCGCTTCCGATCACCCGATGTTCGTCGGAAATGTTATCAATGAGGAAAGCGGATTGTTATTCAAAGCTGGACAGGCTGATGACTTGGCTGCCCAAATAAGACGCTTACTCGACAATCCAAGCCTATATAATAAAGTATCGGAAGGTGGCCTTGCCTCTTGGGAACGGCTTCAGATTCCGTTGAAGTGGGCGGATTTGATTGATCATTGGCTTGAAGATTCCGCGGAAAGCCGTAGTAGGTTGGCAGCTTATAGTATGGCCTCAAACTACAGATAGCTGATCGGTGAGACGCCCAACTGGCCCCTTGGATAAAGAGCCTGGTTCATCAACAGTAGCACTGCCGAGGTCGAACATGCTTCAAATAAGTCTGCTGCTGATGAATGATACATCGAAGCCATCTATTCAGCTTATCCTGCAGCCTTGACCTCTGAAGAGCCGCGTAGTCTTCGAACTTGACATTACAAGCCGCAATCATTTTCGGCTATGCGCCCCAGCATTGATCGAAAAATTATCCCAAAGTGAGCAATATTCGATGATGCAGAAGGGGATCAGCAAACATTTTGTAATCAATTCGGCTGGGAACGTCTTCACTCTCGTCGTTTCGCTTATAATCGTACCTATCTATGTTCACCAAGTTGGTGATGCACGCTACGGTATCATTTCGATTGTCTGGCTGCTGTTGGGCTACTTCGGCTTCCTTGATCTCGGCCTTTCACGAGCATCGACAAACCTGCTGTCGCAACTCAGCCATTCGTCGGACGAAGAGCGCACTCGGGTCGTTGCAACCTCTTTGATCCTGAACCTGGTTCTTGGTTGCATAGGCAGCGTTATTCTCTACGTGTCAGGCGCTTTTTTGCTAGAGACGATCGTATCGGTTCCTGCGGAACTCAAGCCTGAGATATCGGGCTCTCTGCCCTGGGTGGCTATCCTGCTTCCATTGGCTCTCGTTTCTGGCGTTGCGGTCGGAACCCTTGAAGCCCGTGAAAGGTTCGCGGCGGCGAACGTTCTCCAGGTCATAAGCACGACGATAGGACAGGTTGCTCCCGTGGTCTGTGCGGTGCTGCTTGGTCCTGAACTGACAATCGTCATTCCGGCCGCCGTGCTGTCTCGAGCCTTCGGCGTGCTGCTGATTCTCGCATACGTCGCGCTCTTCAATGGACCTTGGACGTCGATCAGGTTCCATAAGGCTACCAGCCGCCAGTTGCTGGGCTACGGGGGCTGGGTCACCATCTCAAGCGTCGCAAGCCCCATCCTACAATCTCTGGATCAATTCGTGATCGGCTCCAATCTGGGCGTTGCTGCCATTACGTATTATGCGATCCCCATGAACCTGGTGATGAGGAGCCAGCTCTTTGCGGCGGCGTTGTCGCGAACCTTGTTCCCGCGAATGTCCCGGCTCAACCCGTCGGAATCGAAAGCTGTCTCTGAAGCCTCTCTTGTCACCCTGTCGTTCGGCTACGCGGCTCTGTGCGCTCCGGCAATCATCCTCGCAAAGCCCTTTATCTCTCTTTGGATCAGCCAACCTTTCGGCGACATAGCAGGTCCGATCGCTCAGGTTCTTCTCATCGGGGGCTGGATCAACGGTCTAGCGTTCATTCCCTTCAGCCTGCTTCAGGCCCAAGGCCGGCCGGATCTTACTGCGAAGTTTCATCTCCTTGAGATCATCCCGTTTATCGGTATTCTTTGGTTTCTTTCTTCGGCATTCGGACTCATGGGCGCAGCCGTGGCCTGGACGCTTCGTGTGGGAGTTGACGCAGCGCTTCTGGCGTTTGCAACTCGCATCAGTGTCCGTACGCTCGCGAGGATTGCCCCCGCCGCACTCTGTATGCTCGTGTGCTATGCCATTGTCGGGTTCGTTTCCATGACCTTCTGGCAGGCCTTTGCAGCAGCCGTCGTTGCAGGCTGCAGTGTCGTCGGGCTCGCCATGTATTTCGACTTGGGAGTCAGAAGTTTACTGTTGCGATTTAGAAAGGGCGTGCGCGACGATGCCGTCCGTGAACTTGGCTAGGGTAAATGGCCCGACAGGCGGTCGACGCCCTCTTTGGTGACCAAACAGGTTGAGAGCGAAAGCCCGTGGCAGCAGTCTGTCGCAGGGTTGTCGCATTCGGTGGCCCAGCCAGGCCAGTCGGGTGATCTTAGATCCCCCAAGGTATCACTCATCGGTTGCCCAAATCGTAACCCCGACCCTGCTGATGACCTCTCGATATCCGAGAGGTTCGACAGAGAAATGCCTTTGGCTTGCTATGCCGCCGAGGCAGGGCTCCAAGCTCTTGAGGCTACCTCCCGGACGAGACATCGCGAGTTCTGTCTTCCAGATCAGCAGCATCAGCGTTGTCGGCGAGGTGCGCCTCGGGCGCTATCCGATGATGCCAGGCCATTGACGTTCGATGCTCCGTGCCGGAGTGCCTGCTGACGGGCGAGCCTGCCAGTGAACGTCTGGGACTCTCCGGCGTGGATCGGCACGCTGCACGTAGTTATCCCAAGTCATAGTCTCCTGTCGCGCAGGCCGCATCAACGCGCATTAATTGAACTTGAGCGGATAACCGGTCGCGACAGTCACGATCAGCCCTTAGATGACGAAAAAGTCTTTGTACGACATGGCAGGATGCTTCGAAAACGTAGCAATCTCAACAGGCTTGTAGTGGGACTCTGAACCGTCTGCATCGTAGTAGAGCACGCCCTTTTTGGTGTCGTAGACGATGTAGTCGTTCTTATCCTTGGCTTTTGTACCGAGGGCAAAATTATCCTTCTTCAGCTGCGTCGGCTTGGCTTCGGTGCCTTTGCCCAATTTAGTGAACACCTTGTTGTCGAGCCAAATGGCGTCATCGGACGCCTTGAAATCGGTTACAATATCTCTGTTCTTGGCCGCGTTTGGCTTTGAATTGAAGACGAATACGTCTGCTCCACCTCCGCCAGTGAGACGATCGTTTCCAAGCTCGCCCCTCAGTTGGTCATTCCCTGCACCTCCGTTGAGGCGATCATTCCCGGATCGAGCCCACAGAGTGTCGTTCCCCATGGTTCCATTGAGGGTGTCGTTCCCTACTGTGCCCCAAACGTTAGTGTCGCCGGTGACTGCCTTCATAGGGATGGAGTCGACGAAATTTACGACGCTTTCGAGACCTCTCGGATCGGTCACGACAGGGTAGTTGTCTGTTGGCCCTTGGATAATCGTCTCGCCGCCAGAGCTGTCAGTGGCAGTGCCACCGGTGCTTGAGGGAGATCCGTTCGGAGCCTGTAAGAGACTATCGATGATTTTCTGCACATCCGGCAGCTGAACTTGGTAGATCTTGGACGGCTGGCTGCCAGCGTTGAAAGCAGTCCACGAGATCAGCGCCCATGAGGCACTGAACTCGGCCCGATTGGCAACCAGACCAGACTTCGTATTGTACGTGTCGATCGTATTCCGCCCGTCCTCATATTGGATCTGAACCGAGGCGACAGAACCTTGTGAGTCGAACGTCGTGCGCATTTCAAGGCGCCATTTCAAGGTGTAGTGCTCGGTTCGAATAAGTGCCCCATTCTGGTAACTGAGCAGAAGGTGTCCGGACGCATCATTCTTAACAACTTGGGTTAGCTCGCCTGCTGCAGAGTAGCTCGTTTCCAACGCAGAATCGTGAACGCCTCCCGGGAAGAACTTCTCAACCCTCGAGCCATCGTCGGACCATACGATCTCCTGGATGCGCTGATAGTCAGCATTGTATGTCTGCGTGCTCTCGACACGAGCTCCGAAAGTGTCATAGGTCGTTAGCACCCAAGTGCCGTTTGCTTTGCGAGAGATCTCGCGCTGCGGATGCGACTGGGCATCCCTAATGGTTCGGGAAATGAGATCCCCGTCCTGGTCGAGAATGTCGATGATGCGGGGAGCGAGGCTATTGTCGCTGATCGTCTCCACCTGAGTGTTGCCGTCAGCCAGCGTCGTACGGATCGTCTTCAGGCCGGTGTAGTTTTCGAGCACATCCATTTGTGCAACGTCTAGGATCCCGAGATCGGGCGTTGCCGCGAAGATGTAGCCCTCCGGCAGCCCTCCTGCAGCCCAGTATGCTGCCCCCTTCCAGACATCCTGGTTCCCATCGAGGAATTTCAGCATGTTGTCGAGCGCGGTGAGGGACATCGAGTTTGCTGCCACGCCGAACTCGCCCAGATAGAGCTTGGCTCCGGTGGTTCGAGCCCAATTCGTGATGGCCTGAAGGCGCTCAACACCAATAGTCTCCGAGACGACCCATGCGTTCTGGCCCGAGGTGTCGTCGAGGTATTGATGCACCTCGAACATCACTTTCGAGAGTGGGTCGATCACGGCTCCCGGCGAACCGATTACCTTGGCGTTGTCGGTTGTCGTCCAACGATCGGCCGTGTCCCAGTAACTGCCGGACACGAGGATCTCTTGCGTGGCTCCAGCATCGCGGATCTCATCAATGGCGGCATTCACGGCAACCAGCCAATCGGCTGCCCGTGGGAGCTGAGGCTCGTTCATGAGACCGAAGACAACGTTATCGTAGTCGCACAAGGCCTCCGCGAGCTTGCCCCACAGATTGGCGAATGCGGCAACCGTGACTGATCCAGTTCCGATGAGTTGTCCGTTGTAGGCACCGTAGTTGTGCACGTCGACGATGACCTTGAGCCCAATTTTCTGAGCATAGGTCACCGTCTTGAGTATCTCAGAAAGATATCCTTGATCGAGTTCACCGTTCAAACTCGGCTGGACCTTCTCCCAGTCGATCGGCAGCCTGACCTGCTGGAAGCCTTTGGCAGCGAAGTAGTCAAGGTGCTCGACTGTGGGCGCATAAAAGCGTCCGTCTTGTATTGCGCCGAGCAGATTAATTCCGAGTTCCATGTGCCCACTGACCGGTTGGGGTGCTTGGGCCTATTGATGGGCAGGGCTGGGAATTTGGTCTATTCAGCTTGACGGTCTAGAACCTGACCTCGGACCGAACGAATGGACTAGACATCGTATCGCGATCATAGAGCAGGGCATCGCTCTCGCTCAGCGGCCTACGACAAACAGCTTAGGCCAGCTTGTGCTCATACTCCGTCGATGACTTGAGTTCTGCCACTCATGGTTAACGTGTCGACGGACAAAAATGCCTTCGATTGACAACATGTGTCACCCGCGTTCAGGAGCCCATCTGCTCAGACTGCAGGTGGTACGAGACCGGATGCGCGGTGCAACGTGGCACCGCCACCACTTGGTGAAACCGATTTATCTATGAATTACCGGCAGGTCGAGAACATCGATCTCGTCCCCGACGAAGGGATCTGACCTGAATGCAACAGTCGCGTAATGCGGACATGCAAAATGATCCGATCCAAGCAGCTCGAGGGAGCCTCATGAATCGACCATGACGTGATGGAGGGTAGATTTCCGGCACGCAGAACGATCACCGCAGATCTGGAGCCAAGCCCCGCTGGGTTCAATGTCTGCACGTCCAGGCTTGGTCCGCGACGTTTACGGAGATGCTCTAGTAGGCATGTGGATCATGGAAGACCCGTAAGGCCGTCATCAGAATGATCTTCAAGTCAAAAAGCACCGACCAATTCTCGATGTAGTACAGATCGAGATCCACTCGCCTCTTGACCTGCTCCCGTGAGTTTAACTCGCCACGGGCGCCATTGACTTGCGCCCAACCGGTAATGCCTGGCTTCACGCGATGACGAGCCGCGTACTCTTCAACGATCGAGCCAAGAACCTGCCCCTCGGCCGAGGTCTGCAAAGCATGTGGGCGTGGACCAACCACGGACATTTGTCCGGTCAGCACATTCCAGAACTGCGGCAGTTCATCAAGGCTGCTGCGGCGGATGAGGCGGCCGATGCGAGTGACCCGGGGATCATCCTTGCTGGTCTGACGGGAAGCATGCAGATCGGTCCCTTCGACATACATCGATCGAAACTTCAACACGTCAATGAGGCTGCCGTTGAAACCTTCTCTCTTCTGCTTGAAGAGAATAGGGCCCCGACTGTCGAGTTTGATGGCAAGAGCAACCAGCAGCAGGAAGGGAGCCAGCAGGAAAAGAGCAGTACTCGCTATGACGACATCCTCGACCCGCTTCGCAAATCTATCCCATTCTGCAATCGGCGGCTCCGCTACCTGCAACAACGTTCTGCCGCCGAGATGACGCAATCTGAGCATTTGCTGCAGGCCGTTGCCTGAGTGGGGCAAGATTAGCACTTCGGCTGCGTGCTGTGAGAGCGCCTTTAGCTTGTTCATGGCCACATGAGCTTGCGACCATGGAAGGCTGAGAACCACGACCTCTGGATTCAACTGACGCAGGTAAGGCGCCAGATCCGGCATCACATCTAAGTTGTCGGCACTGATCGTACCAATCGCGCGGACGCGGTTCTTCGTTTCTAAACTCAACTGGTCCCCTGTCAGAGGGCTGTCTCCACAGGAAACGATCAATGCCCGCTGCAAGCAGGCTCCGCGTGCGAGCCTTGCTTCAACCAACGCGAGAACGACAGCGCGCAATACCACTGTCAGCGCAAGAGACAGCGAAATCCATGAGAAGAACCATACGCGCGAATAGTGATCGGACGTCTTCGTGGCTATCCCGAGAACCATGAGGACGAAGAACGTCAGGAGGATGGATATGACCGCCCGCGGAATAATCTGCGGCCACTCAAAGATGTGCGCTGCCCTATAAGCACTTAACGCATGGGCAGCCAGCAGAAACACGAGCACTCCCCCGGCAACGACGGCAACGAGATGCCCCAGCATCGCGAACTGAATGCCGTCGTAAAGCACTGCTGGTGCGATCCCGGCCAATGCTATAGCCACGATATCCATCAACATCAGCGTTGCGGCGAATCCGTGGGACGAAATACGCCCAGAGGTCGTTTTCACGCGGAGCTCTGAATCAAGCTGTCTACGAAATGCAGGGTCGAGAGCTTCGACCGCTTCTGGCAAATGCATTATGCTGCCCCCAGCCTTTCGTCACCCACAGACGAAGGCTTCAACGTCTTATAAGGCTTTCTTTACCTTTGGGGAGGGGCTAATTCAAATGGCTCAAAAGGGGTAGTGATCCAGGAGCAACAGCAATCCACTGGATTCGCGATGAGCGTCAAACGCCTGGTTCTGCAACGCAGGACCTAAGCTATTACTTACGGCTTCGTCAAAACGCCGACACTTGGAACCGTGACAACCGAATGATGGTCACTGGGCATGCTTCTCTGCCCCAAGCCCATCAGCAACAGTGCGATGAATGCTGCGCCGCTGCCCGCCAGGGGAGCGACAGCGAACGCGATGAGCCAGCCGTAGGACCAAAGTGCGGCCAGAGCAAGCGCCCCTCCAGCGTACGCTGCACAAACTATCACGAACATCGTGGCTCCTGCGACCAGACGTTAAAATCTTCTACAGGCTCATACAATCCGAGTTTCTGCTAAGTTTCTAGTCAGCCGAGCAGCCTAGACCATCTGGCCTAGTTGCAACTTTGCAACTGCCACACTGTTACGATGGAATCGATGTGGTGCGGCAGTGATTTCCCCCCGCATCTCGATGGGTTTGGTTGGGGGAGTGCATGCATGGCCTCTCCTGTCCTCTCGGTGGTTCTGGGGCAGGGCCGGCGCCACTCCGGCCTGCCGCGACCCGGTCTGAGGGGCGGCTCCTGCCCGCTTGGTGAGGCACCGTGAAGAGCCCGATACCGCAAACGATGCGCCACAGCAGGGGTTCAACAGCGAAGGGGTCTCCGCACTGTCGGCGCTGGAGGGCTTTCATGATCTGTTGTCGCAGCCAGATGCACTTTTTGCGCTGGCCTTATGAATGCCGAAGCCCCCGTGTCATGTCTGACCGGGGGCTTTGCGGTGATGTGGTTGCGGGGACCTGAAACTACCGACACTAGTGACGCCGATTGGTCGACTTACCGTTTAAGCAGAGTAGTGTGGTGAAGGTTCTGCAAATCGCCTGATCGGGGCGGTCATGGCAGGATAGTGATGTCCAAGTCACCCTCCGAGAGGACCCCACCATGACCAGCACCAAGGATAAGTACGAATTCCCAGGGCAAGCAAAGCAAGATCCGCAATAGCCCAAAGGCTAAGGCTACGGAACGAACCGACCCTTCTGCAGATCGATGGCTCCCTTAAGCTTGATCACGGCCTCGGCCGCCTTGTCACTGTCGGTGAAGGCTGACGATTCAACCCGCATGACTGAACACGCGAAACTCTTTCGCTTTTCATATAATACGGGACACGAATCCAGCACACTTCCTCAATTATGGAATAGCCCGCAGTGCTATCTTGCATCGCGGGCTTTCTGCTACTGATTCAAGCATATGCCGATGGGCAGATTGACATAACAGCATCCGCAACACTGTGCGTCGGAGACATTGTCACGTGAGCGCCGGTAGAACTCAAATCTGATTTGTTCGCTATCGTTGGAAAAGGCAGGTTGTATCTGTTGTGCCGAAGATCGCAACGGCTCTGGTAGGAGCAACGTGTCCTTTATAGTGACCAAACCACCCTGAGCGTAGGTCCGCTCCAACTTTGACGACGTCACCTCTGCTCATACCGGGAAAGCCAAATCCGATGACCGTATCTTTCTCGTCAAGCAGCACAATGTAAGTAGGCAACGAGGTTGTCTCAGTATTCCAAGCCCATCCCCATGCGCGCCCGCCACTTGCCAATGGGGCTGTAGCATCAAAGGTCCCCTGACATGCTGCGTCAGCGCGTGGCTCGAAGGGCAATTTTCCAGCAAGCCAGTGAGGCCATTCTTCGGAAAAAATATTGAGGCGCAACCGCTTTAGCCGGGCCGCTTCTAACAACACCCGGTCTGGAAGCGGAAACAGGTGACCCAGCATCTCTTCGTCGTTCACCTCGGCAAGCATAGCGGTAAGACCTTGCTGCTTCGAATACTTCGCCTCTTGTGCATCGTTAAGGTATCGAGCTTGCGTTGCAGCGGTGAAAACGATGATGAAGACCGCAGTCCAGGCCATAATCCTGAATTCACGCGTTAAGACGAGCGCGATCGATAAATAAATCGGAAAGACGATTGTTCCATAGCGAGAGGCGGCCGCTTGTTCGTAACCGAAATAATTCCGGCCAATTGCGGTCAGTAATGTCGCCGCCAATGTCACAACAATCACCGCGCCGGCAAAGAGGTCCATCTCGTCTAAACGGAATCGCCTGCGAATAAGCACAATCAGCGAGCTAGCTGACATAATTAGCACTAGTAAACCCATGAGGCCGGCAGCGGTAAGATTTTCTAGGCCCGTCCATGAAAGGCAGCTTTGGAGCGGACTGCCCAGGTAGTAAACCGAATATAAGAAAATGCGTGCTAGCGAATGCACGGATTCGGCTGGCTTTGGCCCGGGTTGGAAGCCCCAAAAGTACATTCCCGTGATCGCCAATATTGCGAAGGTAACAAAAGCGGCAATCTGCCAGCGCGGACGAGCAACAAAGCACAGCGCGATAAGGATGAAAGCGCTCAAGATACCCGTGGCAATGCACAACACGGCTATGGCCATGAGAACGACCGAAACGATCGCATGTCCCCAACTATTAGGCGAACGTGCAAAAACAGCGAACGAGGCCACATAGAAACACACTAGACCAGTATATTGCGTTTGGAACGGCCAGGCGAAGTTCTCGTATTGATACCACCAGAAAGTGAGAAAGACTGCTGCTACGGTGAATAGAGCTTTCATCCTCGACGTCAGGCGTTTGTCGAGTGCTATCATCCAGACAAACGTTGCACCTGTTCCTATTTGGAAGAGGGCGACGAACACCATAGAAAACCTATAGCTCATCCTGAAAAATTCGGCGTCTATGGTATAGATGATGCGCGCTAGAACAATGCGGTGCTCGTTGTGTTGAATGAAATAACCTGAAATTCCGTCAGGTTTGTAGAGCGTGTTCCACTGGTCCCAAAAGGGTGCCAGAAAGCTGAACTTCACTGTTGCATAAAGGTACCAGAGAAGCCAGCCGATAGAGGCAATGAACGCGGTAAGCCAAATCAACCTGTCAAAAAGAATAGAATGGCGCGTTGGCGGTGTCGTCGTGTGTAGCACAGTTGATTAACTCCGGGAGCGATGAAAGCGGTTGTGGCGTCACCGTGGACGCAGGACGAGGGCGAAAATTCCTGCAACTGTCGTACCGGCCGCCACCCTTCGAATGCAACCAGCGCCTGCTCCAACCATCGCGATATTTCCGACGACGACTTTCGGAGCACATTTGGCACCGATACCTAACCCGGCTTGGTTACCTATGGTCACGGCACCTGCTAATGCGCAGGATGGACTTAACCTCGGGAAGTCGTTGAACGGGCGATCATGGACAACGGTGACACCAGGTTGGATCAAAATGAGCTTCCTCAAGATGGCTTTCGCAGATACTGACGAAAGACCAAAGATGATAGATCCCGCGGGGGCGAGGACTACGAACGTCTGGTCGAAACTGGCGAGATGCTCCTCTATCTTGCGATAAACCGCATCCTGCTCTGGCGCCTCACGTGAAAGGAAAGATAATTGCTCACCAGTCTCTAAGTCCTGTTCAGCGGTCTCCGACTTCGTAATCTTCTCAAGGTGTGCCCCATATGATTGACTTCCAACCTAAGCTCTTGAACGTTTTTCGGCTGAGTTCTCAGGTCGTTTAACTCAGCCGTCAGAGCCTCAACTTGGCGCCTAATTTGAAGCATGGAGCGCATCATCAGATAATCGTTTTGGACCTCAGTAGATAAATCTACATTGTCCTCCATTAGGTGCCGAAAGATTATCTGGGATCTTGTCATTAACTGCTTATCAACGTCAATAATCCGCCGAAATGCACGATAGGTACCATGAGCGAGTTTATAGAGAGCCGTCGGGTCACGTAAGTAGGCGAGTATCTTGCGAGCAGATACTTCAACATCGTCGCCGACAAGTACTAGATCAATGCCATCTCTGAACTGAGTGTTTAGATTTAGCGGATCGCTAATAAAATTTGCAACTCCCATGAACCCAGCTTCTAGGCACGATCCAGTTGGAAAACCGTCAAAAGCGCCCGAACTTGATAGGAATGGTCTGTTCACCGAAACAATCGCGTCCATTCGCGAATAGAAGCTTCTAAAGAACGCGGCAGGCTGCGGGCCGTAAAAAGTGATCTTTCCTTCTATACCCTTCAGTGGCAAATCATCGGGGCCGTAATTCCCAACAACATGGAACCGGACGCAATCTAGCTCACTCGATATTAGGTTTGCGATCTCGATAAATTTATCATATCCTTTGGATTGCAAATCATTGTTGTATTTGTACGCGACAAAGCAGACATCCAGCGTACTCTTATTCCCGCCATAAAATAGTTTGTCTTGGCAAAAATCAAATGGGACATTACTGTCAAAAACTCCGCCGAAAATGTGATGCACCTTACATGCATTGAAGCCGATATGTTCAGACGTGATATAATCCCGCGATATAGTCTGGGTCGTAATGACGCCCTTACATAGGCGATTCAGCAATACAGAGCGCAATTTCAAATCAGTCTCTACTTGACCGATTTCAAATCCTCCACCCGGATACAGCTGAAGTATAAATGGTAGATTTCTCTGTTCGAAGAAAGGCAATAAATTGTATGCATTGTTCAAGAAAGTGACATACGCTAAGCGCGCGGCAATATGCTGACTTTCACTGAACCTAAATATTCGGCGTTTGGCATTTTCACTGAACTCCAGCTCATCCAACTTGCCTTCAAAGGTCGTTCCCTTTTCCCAATTGTGCCATCCTTCTAGCGACAGTAGCGCCGCGTCAAAATTGTACAAATAGTGCCGGTATTCGATTGTTCGGAATGGCGACAAGCTCGAAGGCAATACGTCATCAACGATGAGCAGATCTGTAATTTTATTACCAACAGTTCCCTCGACAACAGTGTTGCTCGATTGCATCATTCAGGCCCCCAATGGGTTGCATAGAACCCGAACGCTGGCAAACGTTGCACGACTAACGTAGAAGGCCGTCAGTGGTCAACAGAGCCGATGAAGTAAAGTGCCAAAGCCGAGATCGATCATATATGGCGCAGGGGGCCACGCGCGCGAACTTGCCTTTCAACTGGAGGCGGCCGGCACGCAGGTGCTGGCGTTCGTCGATGATTTCAACTCAGACCGTCTTTTGGACGGAACTCCGGTCGTTTCTTATGAAAAAGCAATAACGATGGCGGGAGGCGCATCCTGGTTTGTAGCTATAGGAAGTATAGAAGGCCGAGTTAGGCTGGTCCAGCGATTGAGTTCGTCGGGTACAAGGTTTGGGACTTTTGTGAGCCCGCGCGCCGTGGTGTCGCCAACCGCAAGAATTGGCCAAGGGGTCCAAGTCTTCGCAAACGTTGTGATTTCTGCAAATGTCAATTTGGGTGATCATGTGATCGTCAACTACGGGGCAGTGCTGCATCATGATGTGAAGATCGGATCATTCGGCTTTATCGCCGCGAATTCAACGATAGCCGGCCATGTGGAGGTTGGCTCGCGGGTTTGGATCGGCGCTGGAAGCGTAATCCGAAACGGTGTAGATGGCAGCCCCATGAGGGTTGGCGACGGGGCAGTCGTAGGCGCTGCTGCATGCGTCATATCAAACGTCGATCCCGGCCTGACGGTAATTGGTGTTCCTGCGAAGCCGAGGAGTTCTCGTGAAAAATAATCCTATTTATGTAGCGCGCCCCATCGTGCCCAGTGTAGATGAATTTTTATCTTATCTGCGTCCCGCTTTGGAGAATCGGCGACTCTCGAATGGAGGGCCGAACTGCCACAATCTTGAGCATAGGCTTTCGGAGATTTTAAGAACACCTCACGTAAGCCTGATGTCCAACGGCACGATAGCAATAGAAATTGCTGCCAAGGCACTAAATTTTCGCAACCGCATAATAACTACGCCTTTTACGTTCGCAGCCACTGTAAGCGCGCTGATTTGGATCGGTCTGGATCCTGTTCTTGTGGATGTGGAAGAGGATTATCTAACGATAGACCCGAATGCCGTAAAAGAACATCTTGACAGCAATGTTGGCGGTATCCTCGGTGTTCACGTATATGGATGCCCCTGCAACGTTGACGCCCTAGACGACTTAGCAAAAGCGGCGTCAATACCCATTCTCTATGACGGGGCTCATGTATTTGAATCAACCTTCAATGGTCGACCGATTGTCGGCTATGGCGATGCAACGACAATGAGCTTTCATCCAACAAAGCAATTCAACACGGGTGAAGGCGGCGCAATCGTAACAAATTCTTACGAGGTGCACGCAAAGGTCGGCCTTTTGAAGAATTTTGGGATCGAATCGGAGGATCTCATTTCGGAAGTAGGTACTAACGGAAAAATGAGCGAGCTGAACGCCGCATTCGGGCTCTCGAACTTGAGCGCAGTATTCGAAGAGCGTGCTAAACGGACCGAGATTGCTGCGATATATACCGATTGCCTTGTTGAGCACCCAAAGATCAAAATCGTCCCGCAACGGCCCGGCACGCTCGGTGCACCAAGTTATTTTGCAGTACGATTGCCCGTGGAGAATGGCATCCGCCTTCGTGACAAGGCGTACCTGGCGCTCAGGGAACTTGGGATCTTCACCCGCAAATATTTTTATCCTTTACTCTGTGATGTGCCGTCTTACAGAATGCATATGACGCAGAAGGAATTCAAGTTACCGAACGCGCGGCGTGCCGCAGAAGAGGTCCTAACACTTCCTCTCCATGGAGGAATAACAAACGAAGCCGCAGTCTATATCGCACAGTCTTTGAAGGCGTCACTCCATGACTAACCCATTGATTACGGTTATCGTACCGACTTATAATCACGCCAAGTACATCGCCGAAGCTATCGATAGCATTATTGCTCAAACCATCTTCACTTCGACAAAGGTCATTGTGTCGGATGACTGTTCCAGTGACGGGACATTTTCGATTGCACGTGCCACCGCACAAAGCCTTTCAAACGTCGAGGTAATTGTAAATGAAGCCAATCTTGGCATCATTAACCATTATCGGAAGCTAACTGAACTTGTTGATACCCCATATGTCGCGGTTCTTGAAGGTGACGATTATTGGATCGCTGACGATAAGCTTGAGCAGCAACTTGCTTTCCTTGAGACCTTTCCGGACATAGGATTGTGCTTCACAGCGTGTATTGTCGAGGATGAAGTGTTGGGGGCAAAGTGGCGGCAGCCAAACTGGCCAGACGGACGGCACAGGCTCCTGACAATGTTAGACTTACTTGATTCCAATCCTGTGGCCACATTTTCAAATTGCTTATACCGAAGCGACCGCTTCCGTGACGCCTTGAGTTACGCAGATGCCAAGGAGGGTTACGACTGGTTGCTGAATCTAACAATCGCAGCTAAAGGCGGCGCAGCACACGTCGCGAAACCGTCCACGTTGTATCGACTTCACCCAAACGGCACTTGGACTAGCCTTAACTCAGAGCATAGGAAGGCAGCAATAATTCGGACCCTCACGGCAGTGGGAAAAAGAGTAGACCCCGCTGTCCGACAGTTCATTAATGCTGCTGTTGAAAGATTATGAACAATCCCCTCGTTTCTGTCCTCATCCCTAGCTACCAGCACGAGAAGTATATCCGTGCGACCCTTGAGAGCGTCCTCGCTCAAACTTTCACGGATATTGAAGTTGTAGTTGTGGATGATGGCTCATCAGACAATTCAGCATCAATTGTTGCAAGTTATCGGGATAGCCGAATTGTTTTGCGGCAGTTGTACGAGAACGTCGGTGCTTGTCAGGCCATGAACGTTGGTCTCGAAATGTGTCGTGGGCAGTACATCGCAGTGTGCAACTCCGATGATGTATGGGTTGCCGACAAACTTGAGAAGCAACTCCAAATTTTTTCGTCCGGGACAGATGTCGCCGCCGTTTTCTCGGATGTAGAGTGGATTGATGATGAAGGTTGCTGGCTGGGAGATCATCCCGGCTACCAAGACGTTTTTCGTCAAGCTAATCGTTCACGTTTTCAGTGGATGAGAGATCTCTTAGAGGGTGGCAATCGCTTGTGCCACCCGTCGGTGCTGATAAAGCGCGACGTATATGACAAGGTTGGACTGTACAACAACTTCTACCGGCAGCTACCTGACCTTGATATGTGGGTGCGAGTGCTTGAGCACTTCGATATCTTTGTAATGCCGGAGCGACTCGTAAAATTTCGGGTCCATCAAAATAACACCAGCCGTCCAAGTCAATCGGCAAGTAACCGGTCGATCAACGAGCACCGACTCATCCTTGTAGATTTTATGAAACGCGTCTCAAGCGATAACTTCTACAAAACATTTGGATTTAAGGAGTTGAAATCCATCGGTGACCCCGAGCGCCTAAAGATCGAGATAGTGAATTACTTGCTCGAGTACAGGGGCATCGACGTCTATGAGCGGATGTTTCATCAGCTTGGGACGGAGATCGCGATGACCGTGCCACCTAAGACACTGATTGATAATGGCATTGCTGCGCATGACTTCCACCAAATGGTCGGACGGGACTCGCCATGGATTCCAGTCATTGTTTCAACACCTGTCGATGCTTCCGAGGGTTCAATTGTCAAGGAGCAGCCGGCAGTTGTCGAGCAACTTCATGATCCACAGCTTGTCGAACCGAGTCAGGTTCCTCCGAAAAAGTTAGGCCCAAAAAAGTCAGGTCCGAAAAAGTTAGGCCCGCTGGTGGCGGAAACCCAAACCAAAACACTGATCAGAATTGTTCTAAGCCGCTTACGCACAAGGACTCGCTCCTATTTAAGCGGAAACCGGGATTGACTGTGTAGTCTGAGCGCCTCTTTTCATCCGGCGATCAGGAGAACTCGTTGGTAGTGTGGTCTAAGCCTCGTAAACTCCTCCACGTAGGCAGGTCCACACTTGAGAAGGGCCCGCATTGGTTCCTGTCCCTTGCATTTGCACGCGAAAAGATGGAGCACTGGCGTCGATACTACAGTGAGGACGACCCCATGGTGCGATCGGGAGTAGGCCCCGATCGTGCTGACGAAATTGGGTGACCCAGCCAGCCTACCACCCTGATTGAGGTTGGAAAGGTCTCACCTCGGGTGGTGCCAAAATGGGCTCAGCGCACAATGACCACGAATCCCGACGGAAGGCTTTTGAATTGGCTCAAGAAGGACCTGCAGCATCTCGGGCATGGACCGTCCGACGAGGCCCTAGTTCAACTTGTTGAAGATACTAAACGTATCATCAAGCTGTACTTGAAAAACCCCGTGAGGCTGCGTCCCTCGGCAGTCGCCCGCGAGCTTAACAGCCTGGCAACTAATCTTGCGAAAGCAGAAAAGAACGCCGAGAAGCTCGGGAACCAAGGTCTCCTGATGATTGTCGCGATGTCCGAGGTCAACCTCGATTGTGTCGCCATCGAGATGCGGCAGCACATCCTTTATCTGCAGCGGATGGCGTCCTTGAGCCGCAAAGCCGCGGAGGTCGCCAAGGAGCAGAGCCTATCTGCCCAGGACAACCATGGCGGACCGACCCCGACTCAGGAGTTGCGGGAACTGATCTCGGCGCTGATGCTATCCTATCAGGAGGTGCTTGGCATCAGGCCCGCTCATACGGTGGACAAAATCATCTTTCTGGCCGAACGCGGCTTCACCGGCTTCGTCAAGGAGGCGCTGTGTCTGTATGCGCCCAAGGGCGTCACGTTCGAGCCGCGGCTAATCGACAAGGTGGTCGAGGAGAAGCTCCCGATCCGTGACCTTGAGTACTTCGACCCACCGTTCGTGCCCTGAGGTTGTGCAAAAGCTGGTGAGTTAGGGAGTTCGACCAATCGAGCGTCCGTCATGATTGTCCTGCCCATTGGAGGTCACCAGTGGGCAAGACAGCAAACCGTGAACCAGCAACTCGCAGCCATGAGGAGCCGGCATCTTCGCCGGTTGCGTTGATTGCTTTCGTCCGGTTGCTGGCCCGGCACGCGGCCCATGAAGCGTTTGCCACAGCCGAACCAGCGGTTCCCTCCGAGCACGATCACCCCGAACCGGAGGATACCTTTGAAGCCGAAGTCTGAGCCGCTACTGACCCTGGAGGACCTCGCCACTCGCTGGCAGGTCAGCCTTAAATCCGTGCGCCGCATTGTGGCCCGCGGCGAGCTCAAGGTGCACCGCATTGGTCACCAGATCCGCATCTCCCTCGAAGACGTGACCACCTACGAGAAGCTCCATCGCGAGTAGGTGCGATGGGTGCCTATGTCCGCTTCTGTCCAACAGCGTCAATGGCTTAGCGGCTGTCGGGAGACCGCTCCCGGCTGAACGCCGTAGGACCAGAAAGCTGCTATTTCCCGAACTGCCCCTCCTGTCCACGCCTGACCTCCCGAGGCCAGAGCTGACCATGTGAGACGATCCCGATGCAGTATGTCGACCCCAGATTCCTCGCCCGTAGCAAAATGGCTTTCGCCTCCCAGAACCAGGCCACTCTGGCGGAGGTGAAGCGTCTCGCCGCGTCGGATCCCGACCTGACCAACACCCAGCGCCGCGACCTCATCTCGGCCCTGAACCGCGTCGGGCAGATGTTCGGGGCACCCTTGGAGACGCTGGAGGCGAGTCCGCACCGGGTGCGTGAGCTGTTTGCGTCCAGAAGCGCCGCCCAGGTGAACCTGTCCGAGAAGACCTTCGCCAACATCCGCTCCCTGGTCGTCCAGGCCCTGGAACGCTATGCGCCGCGACCCCTGCCACTGACCCGCCGTATTCCACTCGCGCCGTCCTGGCAGGCGCTGCTTGACCGGATTGAGGCCGCCTATCAGCGCCAGGCGCTTTATCGCCTCGCCACCTACAGCACCGTCATGGGGATCGCGCCGGAGGAGGTCACGCCTCAGATCCTCCTCGGTCTGTTTGAAGCGCTTGAGGCGGAAGAGGCGCTCAAAAACCCGAAGGATATCCTCAAGAACACCATCTCGAACTGGAACCGCTCGGCCCGTACGATGCCGGACTGGCCACAGGTGCAGCTGTCCTCGCCATTCAGGCAGGAACCGTATGCGCTGCCCCTGAGCGCCTTTCCGGCCTCGTTCCAGGAAGATGTGGGACGCTGGCGTGAGCGCATGGCGAACCCGGATCCCCTCGACGAGGAGGCGCCGGCACGCGCCCTGCGCCCGGCAACGATCGAGCACCGGGTTTACACCTTCCGCCAGTTAGCTTCGGCGCTCGTCCATACCGGCTACCTGTCGACGGAGGCGATCACGTCGTTGAGCGTCCTGTTCCAACCGGAGGCGTTTAAGGCAGCCCTTCGCTTTTTCTTGGATCGTTCGGGCAGGAAGACCCAGCGGGTGCACAATCTCGCCCGCTCGATGCGTCTGATCGGCAAGCACTATGGCGGATTGGACGAGGCGTCTGTCGCCTCCCTGGAGAAGATCTGCCGCAAGCTCGATCCCGGCAACCGGCGTCAGATGACGGAGCGTAACCGCAAGCGCCTCGCTCAGTTCGATGATCCGCGCAACGTCGCCCGCCTGCTCACCTTCCCCGAGCGGGAGGCCAAGCGCGCCCTGGCCGAGACGAACCCGCTACGAGCCGCGAAGGCGATGGAGCGCGCGGTGGCAGTTGACCTCCTGATCCATTGCGGTCTGCGCATCGGGTCCTTGCGGACGTTGGAGCTTGCCGACTTCACCTTCCTGAGTTCGGGACTCGCCGTGCTCATCGTGCCGGCAGAGCGCACCAAGACGGGCCGGCCGCTGGAGTTCGAGCTCAATGCCGAGATCACCGCGCGCCTGAAGCACCACATCGCAGCATTCCGCTCGCGTTTGCCGGAGGCCGATGGGCCTTACCTGTTCCCGGGTGTGAACAGGAAGCCTCGTTCCAAAACCGCGCTGTCGGATGCGATCCGCCGCAGCATGCGCCGGGCTGGTCTCGAGATGAACCCGCACCTGTTCCGGCATTTTCTTGCCAAGATCACCACGGAAGCTGATCCCGGCGCCTATCTCGCGGTTTCGCGCGTACTTGGCCACACCACGCTCGACACCACCATGGGTCATTATCTCGGCACCGGATCGAAGGCGGCTGGACGTCACGTCGATCGCCTGCTCGACGCGGCCAAAGCCAAAGCCCCAACGGGGAGGCGCTGATGGGCCGCCCTGTTGATCCGATGCGCCGCGCTCTGCCGGTGTCCGAGTGGCCGCAGGTCGACCAGGAGGCCTGGGCGGCGGCACAGGTCGAAGACGACATATTCGACGAATGCGGTGGTGCGGCCCATTGGGCATCCGGCACCCGCCGGACCAACGAGCAGCATTATGGCCGTTGGCTCGGTTACTTGCTTTGGACCGGTCAACTGGACCGTGACGCAGACCCCGCCGATCGCGTCACGCGCGAGAGGGTTCGCGCCTACAACCTCCATCTTGAGACGCTCGTCGCCCCGCGTACACGCCTGTCGATGCTGGTCGGCCTGAAGGTGATGATGCAGGCGATGGCTCCCGATCGGAACTGGCGCTGGCTCCAGACCACCTGCAACCGGGTCCAAATCAATGCCAGGCCGAGCAAGGACAAGCGGACCCGGATGCGCCCGACCGCGGAGATTTTCGCCGCCGCGGTCGCGGAGCTGGAGCGTCTTCCTGTCGGTAACCTGTCGCTCAAGCAAGCCGTGGCCTACCGCGATGCCCTGATGCTCGCCCTTCTGGCGCTTCGTCCCCTGCGGGTGAAGAACTTTTCGAGCCTCGAACTCGGGCGACACCTGATCCCAACCGAAGGCAGCTGGCTCATCACCATTCCGGCCGAGGAGACCAAGACCCGTCAGCCGATCAGCTTCGAACTGCCCGAACCGCTGCTGCCCTGGTTCGAGCACTACCTTTCCGCGGTGCGCTCCTTGTTTCCGCAGGCGGCCGAATCGACCAGGCTGTGGCTCAGCAAGGAGGGCGTTATGCGCGATTCCCACGCCGCGTATCACCGGATCACCAAGCTGACCCGCCGCCTGTTCGGGACGCCAATCAACCCGCACCTCCTGCGCGATTGCGCGGCCTCGAGCCTCGCGGCTGTGTCCGCCGATATGGCCCGCGCCGCGGCGCCGCTGCTCGGCCACCGGCATTTCTCGACGACCGAGCGTTTCTACATCCAGGCCGACAACCTCGCCGCAAGCCGACGCCTTGGCTCGATCCTCGATCAACTCAAAGCCGCCGGGGAGGACCTCGTATGAAGCGCGCCGCGATCTATGCCCGCTACTCGAGCGAGAACCAGCGCGATGCCTCGATCGAGGACCAGCTCGAGGTCTGCCGCCGCTATGCCGCCCAGCAGGGGCTCCAGGTGACGGCGACCTTCCAGGATCGAGCGCTGTCGGGCGCCAGCAACAATCGCCCTGGCTACAGGGACCTGCTGGCACAATCGCGACGGGGAGCCTTCGACGTCGTGATCGTCGAGGCGCTCGACCGCCTGGCGCGTAAGCTCTCGGATGTGGCCAGCCTCCATGACGAGCTGCAGTTTCATGGGATGAGCCTGCACGCGGTCAATGTCGGTGCGGTGACCACCATGCATGTCGGAATGCTCGGCACGATGGCACAGATGTTCCTCTCCGACCTGAGGGAGAAGACCAAGCGCGGACAGTTGGGTCGCGTGCTGCAGGGGCGTGCCGCCGCCGGTAAGGCCTTCGGCTACAACGTGGTCGAGGAGGGCGAGCGAGGAGGGCGCACCATCAACCGTGATGAGGCGGCTGTGGTTGAACGCATCTTTAGGATGTTCGCTCACGGCGTAAGCCCACGGGCCATCGCCCGGCGCCTCAATGAGGAGAGCATTCCCGGTCCCGAGAGCCGCCCGTGGCAGGACACCACCATCCGCGGCCAGAAGGAGCGCGGGACCGGAATCTTGAACAACGAGATTTATATCGGCCAACTGGTGTGGAACCGCTGCTCCTATGTGAAGGACCCGAGGACAGGAAAGAGGGTGGCGCGGCCGAACCCGCCCGAGCGCTGGGAGCGAACAGAGGTACCGCACCTGCGGATTATCGACGATACGCTCTGGCAGGAGGTGAAGCGGCGCCAAGCGGCAACCGCCTTCGAGATGGGCCGGGATGAGAGCGGCAGTGCGCTCAACCGGGCTCACCGCCGCCGTTTCCTCTTGTCGGGCCTTCTAACCTGCGGCTGCTGCGGCGCGGGGTACACGATCATGGCGAAGGACCGCTATGGCTGCGCCGGGCGGCGCTCGAAGGGCATGTGCACGAACGACCGTACGATCAGCCGGAAGGAGATCGAGGCGCGCATCCTCAGGGCCCTGAAGCAGAACCTGCTCACGCCAGAACTGGTGGCGGAGTTTACCCGCGCGTATCAGGAGGAGGTGAACCGGTTGACGAAAGAGGCAAGTGGCAAGGCTGCCGAGACCGAAGTGAAGCTCGCCGGCGTTCAGCGCAAGATCGACGGGATCATGAGCGCGATCGAGGACGGGCTGTACCAGCCGTCGATGAAGGCGCGTCTCGCTGAACTGGAAGCAGAGAAGGCGAGCCTCGTCGCGCAGCAAGCAAAGTCCGACGTCATGCCGAACATCTCGGTGCATCCGAACCTTGCGGCGGTTTACCGCCGCAAGGTCGAAGAACTGGAGAACTTGCTTGAAGACGCTGAGCACAGGGACGAAGCGATGGAGCTCATTCGCTCGCTGATCAACAAGATTGTCCTGACCCCAAAGGAGGGCAGTGGCGTGGACGCGCTGCTGCACGGCGACCTTGCCCGCATTCTCACTCTATGCGCCGCCGGGCAGCAGGGGGCTGAACAGCAAAAAGCTCTCCGCGCGGCGGGCGCTGGAGGGCTTTCGGTATCTGCGGACTCGCGGGTGTCGAGATACGAAGAAGCCCTCGCTGGGGTTACCAGTCGAGGGCTACTGTCGGTGGTTGCGGGGACAGGATTTGAACCTGTGACCTTCAGGTTATGAGCCTGACGAGCTACCGGGCTGCTCCACCCCGCGGCAAGGCGTGCGAGTTTGGCTGAGCCAAACCCCAAGGCGTGCGAGTTTGGCTGAGCCAAACCCCAAGGCGTGCGAGTTTGGCTGAGCCAAACCCCAAGGCGTGCGAGTTTGGCTGAGCCAAACCCCAAGCCGAGGGCCTTCGACGCCGGCGTCGAAGGCAAAGGGGAGACAAACACAAACCGCGGCGCTCGTTTTCACAAGACACCGCGGGGTGATTGTCAGATCGTCAAAGAGGCGGTTGTCCTTGGCAGGCCCGGCAATGACCTACTCTCCCGGGTCTTGAGACACAGTACCATCGGCGCTGAGGGGTTTAACGGCCGAGTTCGAGATGGGATCGG